>NZ_NPJB01000055.1:0-52330 GCF_002251345.1 Prevotella sp. P4-119
AGGAAGATAACAATATTATTAAATAGATTTCTGGACCGTTTAGGTCCTTAGATTTTACATGAAGATTTCCTCCAAGATTTCTTGCCGACAGGCAACTAAAAATATAATCTTTAACAAAAATCCTTGACCAAAATGCGCTCGAATGCCTCGCTTTTGGGAAGAATTTTAATGGGGATCGCCTTACAGGCTCGAAATCTTAACGAGAATCTTAAAAATAATCTATAACCTTTAACCTTTAACCTATAACCTCTAAACTATAACCTCTAACCTATAACCTAAACGCTCCGTGTATTCTATGGATTTTCATGCCACGTATTAATAAAAAATCCGCACCACTGGAAGAACGTCCAAGTGGTGCGGAAATGATATCATCTAAGAGTGTCTCTTGCTGAAATGATTATTTGGTGAAGCGAATCCAATCGGCATCAATCCAACCTTTATCCGCATTGGGATTTGTATCTACTGCTACGAAACCGATCTTCGCACCAATCCATTTTCCTTCACGCATCTTGAACGGTTCGCCACAGGTGGTGAATTTCTTACCGTTCTGACTCCATGCAAACTGCATCATACCATCGTTGACGGTCATGCGGAGGTAAATATCTTCGTGAATAGCTGGTTTGTAATTTACCTTATCAACAGCGGTAGGACGAAGCGTGGCGATGAGTGTCTCGCTCTGCGCATTTCCCTTGTCTGCCGATTTACAGGTCATCTGTATCAGACGGAACTCATTACCGACACGTTTCACTACCAATGCTGAATAATCAAGTCCCATCATGATAAAACCACCATACTGACCTTCTGCCTTAGAGGTGAAGCGAATTTTGGTTGTTGCGGTAAAACGGTCGGCAGGGGTCTTCTGCAACAGCATGTTGGGCACATTCCAAAGATTCTTCGCACCTCCATCCTGTTTATATGTGAAAACACGCATGGTGCCGAAAGCAGTAGGCATTCCAAAGAACTGATGATAATTAGCGTGCCATTGCCATTGGAGACCCAACGTCGTCTTGTTGAACTCATCACTCTCTTCCGGATTGACAATAACCGATGATGACGACTTGGGTTTCTTGTAAGTGGTGACAGGTTCACCCTTCTTGCCCATGATAGGCCATCCTGTGGACCAGTCAACGGGATTCAAATGAACCACACGACCATAGGCATCCTTGTCTTGGAAGTGCAGGAACCAGTCTTCTCCATATTTCGTATGTACCCATCCGCCTTGGTGAGGACCGTTAATATTGGTTTTGCCTTGTGCCAATACGATTTTATGTTCGTAAGGACCGTATGGCGACTTGCTGCGCATAGCCAACTGGAAACCGGTAGGTACGCCGCCGGCAGGACACAAAATCCAGTACCATCCGTCGCGCTTGTAGAATTTAGGACCTTCGCAAGTGCGGTTTTCCGTACCATTACCGTCGAAGACAATGACAGGATCGCTGATGGCGCGTGTTCCATCGGCAGAGAGTTCACGCACACACAGCACCGATGCAAACTTAGCTCTTGAACTAGCCCATCCGTTGACCAGATAGCAGCGTCCGTCTTCATCCCACAACGGCGTGGTGTCGATCATTCCCTTGCCTGCTATCACGCAATGCGGTTTGCTCCATTCTCCTGCGGGATCTTTGCTTTTAACCATAAAGACGCCAAAGTCAGGATCTCCCCAATAGATATAATATTCGCCGTTATGATAACGGATGGAAGGCGCCCAGATACCGTTACCGTGTGACGGTTTGTCGAAAACCTCTTTGGGTTCAAGTTCCTTCACCGCATGTCCCACAAACTGCCAGTTGACGAGATCCTTGGAATGAAGGATGGGCAAACCGGGAATACACTGGAAACTGGATGCTGTCATATAGTAATCATCGCCAGAAGGTCCCACGCAAACATCGGGGTCGCTATAATCGGCATTGATTACGGGGTTGGTGTATGTTCCGTCACCATTATCGGGTGACCACACCTGAGATTTGTACTGCGCATGACCACACAGGGTAACTGCCAGCAGCGTTAGTAGAAGAGTTTTTCTTTTCATGTTTTTTTTGTTATTTGATAAATGAGATTTCGAAATACTTGTTACTTGGTAATTTTGAGTTGGTAATGCTGATCGTAAACAACCTGCATCATGGCAACCTCATCACCATGCGTAGGGGAAAGCGATAAAGCCACATGTCCCATGGTACGGCGGAGATTGATTTCGACGCAAGGATGCAAGAGCAAATGACCGTTGCCATCTTCCACGACCATCATGTCAATGCCTAAAGGACCTTGATAAACAGGAGTTAAGAGGCTGGGCAAACAGTTACAAATCTTCACTTTAATATCATCCAACTGTTGGGTTGAAACATAAGTACTTATGGCTTTTCGCTTCACCTCTTCTGTAGCCAAGAGATTACCCGTATAGGCAGTATGGTCGGTATGGAAGAGCGACAGACCTTCATACCTGACTTGACCATCATGGGTCATCGTAAATTCCATGGCAAAATCCTTCACCTTATTATAATAGGGTTCAACCATGACAGACTCTTGCTGGTGGAGAAGGTTTTCTATCCACTTTTTTTGCGGAGCCTCCAACAGCTTATCAGGAGTAAAGGGGCGCACCCCTCTCCCACTCGACGACCAAGGCGCTTTGATCATGACACGCTTGTAACGAGCGACCAGGTCCTCGACTTCTTTCATCGTATGACACTCAAAAGCCTCACCGACAATTCCCGTTCCCGACAACTGCGCCAGCAGTCGGGCAGCAGTACGACGATGTGCCAACAGGCGTATCTGTTCGATATGATGCAGCGACGGCAACAAGGCCTTGTCTATGGCGATACGCGACAATCTGTTCCAAACAGCCGGATCCCATCCCCAAGGGTCGATGGAAGACGGCAGGGGAATACGATCCATCCTGCGACCATCAATCCATACGACATGAGGCAGATGCTTGTCTGCAGTTTTCAACCACCATGCGCAGTCAGAAAGGAAATCGTCTAAGGCGTTTTGACAACTGTCAACATCATCCACAAGAATAACATCCCCCTCTTCCGCCCAAAAAACAGGCAGAAATCCCAAGTCGGCACGTAGCATACGTCCAGCCTTGGGAGCTGTGAAATTCATCAAATTGCTCGCTAAAGCAATTTCATGTTCTGGGTTGAAAAGGCAGAAATTACTCATAATAGTTTGTTTCGGATGCAAATTTACAACTTTTTTTTGATATTTTGCAATATAGAGTTTGCAAATTACAAATAAATTATTAACTTTGCAAACGTTTTAAAACAAATCGTACTTTTCAATGGAAGCATTCTTTCGAACACATCGATATTTGGTTGAGCACACGAACGCACCCGTTCGCAGAATCCTCATGGACGAAATCAACTGGAACGACCGCTTGATAGGCATCAAGGGAACGCGTGGTATCGGAAAGACTACCTTCCTGTTGCAATATGCAAAAGAGAAATTCGACATTCAAGACCGCCAATGTCTCTATATCAACATGAACAATTTCTATTTTCAGGAGAGAGGCATTGCAGATTTTGCAGGAGAATTCTATCACAGAGGAGGACGCGTATTGTTGGTTGACCAGGTTTTCAAACAACCCAACTGGTCGGAGGAGCTTCGTCGATGTTATGACGAGCATCCCGGACTGAAAATAGTATTCACCGGATCAAGCGTGATGCGACTGAAAGAGGAAAACCCCGAACTGAACGGCATCGTGAAGAGTTATAACCTCAGAGGTTTCTCCTTCCGTGAATTCATCAACCTCCAAACCGGCAACAATTTCCATCCCTATACGCTTGAAGAGATTCTTGCCGACCACGAGCACATCATCAAGGAAATATTACCAAAGGTATCACCCAACAAATACTTCCAAGATTATATTCATCATGGTTTCTATCCATTCTATCAGGAACAGCGCAACTATTCGGAAAACCTGCTGAAAACCATGAACATGATGACAGAAGTGGATATCCTGCTCATCAAACAGATTGAACTGAAATATCTCACGAAAATCAAACAACTGTTCTACCTCCTGGCAGAAGAAGGTCCGAAAGCGCCCAACGTCAGCCAGTTGGCCAACAAGATAGAGACCAGTCGCGCCACAGTCATGAACTACGTGAAATATCTTACTGACGCCAGACTGCTGAACATGATTTACCCTGTGGGACAGGATTTCCCCAAGAAACCGGCAAAAATCATGCTGCACAACTCCAATCTGCTTTATGCCATCTACCCCATCCACGTAGAAAAGCAGAATGCCATGGAGACCTTCTTCGTCAATTCGCTGTGGAAAGACCATAAGGTAAATCAAGGTTCGCGCGACTCCTTATATATTGTAGATGAACGCTTGAAATTCCGCGTCTGTGATGCAGAAGCATCAGGAAAGACCCGAAACTCGCCCGACACCATCTATGCACGCTATAATACAGAAATCGGAAAAGACAACCAGATACCACTATGGCTTCTGGGATTCCTATACTAAACAAAGTTTTATCATTTAATATTTTTATTAAAACAATGGCAAAAGAAAAGAAATTTATCACTTGTGATGGTAATGAGGCTGCTGCTCACGTGAGCTACATGTTCTCGGAAGTAGCTGCTATCTACCCCATCACCCCGTCATCTCCAATGGCGGAGCACGTCGATGAATGGGCTGCTCGTGGTCGTAAGAACCTCTGGGGACAAAACGTAGCAGTACAGGAAATGCAGTCTGAGGCTGGTGCCGCAGGTGCCGTTCACGGTTCACTGCAGGCCGGTGCTCTCACCACCACATTCACCGCATCACAGGGTCTGCTCCTGATGATTCCTAACATGTACAAGATTGCCGGTGAGCTTATCCCATGCGTATTCGACGTTTCTGCACGTACTCTGGCTTCACATTCACTGTGTATCTTCGGTGACCACCAGGACGTCATGGCTTGCCGCCAGACCGGTTTCGCCATGCTCTGCGAAGGTTCTGTTCAAGAGGTGATGGATATGACTGCCGTTGCCCACCTCGCAACGCTCGAGACTTGCGTTCCTTTCGTTAACTTCTTCGATGGTTTCCGCACCTCTCACGAGTATCATAAGATTGAGTTGATGGATCAGGAAGATATCCGTCCTCTCGTCAACGAGGAATACATCAAGCGCTTCCGCGACCGTGCTATGAGCCCTGAGCGCCCTGTTACTCGCGGTACCGCTGAGAACCCCGAAACATTCTTCACACACCGTGAAGCATGCAACAGCTACTATAATTCAGTACCTGAAGTAGTAGAGAAGTATCTCGGTGAGATTTCTAAGATTACCGGTCGTGAATACCACCTCTTCTCATACTATGGAGCTGAGGATGCAGACAGAATGATTATCCTCATGGGTTCTGCAACAGACGCTGCACGCGAGGCTATCGACTATCTGAACGCCAACGGACAGAAAGTCGGCATGATCAGCGTACACCTCTATCGTCCTTTCTCAGTGAAGCACTTGCTCGCTTCAGTTCCCAAGAGCGTAAAGCGCATCGCTGTACTCGACCGCACCAAGGAGCCAGGAGCCGACGGCGAACCTCTGTACCTCGACGTTAAGGCAGCTTTCTACGACCAGGAAAACCGTCCTCTCATCGTAGGTGGCCGCTACGGTCTCGGCTCATCAGACGTTACTCCCGCCAAGATCATCTCTGTATTCAACAACCTCGCTATGCCAGAGCCCAAGAACCACTTCACCGTGGGTATCGTTGACGACGTGACCTTCACCTCTCTGCCTGCAGTAGAGGAAATCGCACTCGGTGGCGACGGCATGTTCCAGGCTAAGTTCTACGGTCTGGGTGCTGACGGTACTGTCGGTGCCAACAAGAACTCTGTAAAGATTATCGGTGACAACACCGACAAATATTGCCAGGCTTACTTCTCATACGACTCTAAGAAGTCTGGCGGTTTCACCTGCTCGCACCTGCGTTTCGGTGATACTCCTATCCGTTCTACCTATCTGGTAACTACTCCTAACTTCGTAGCTTGCCACGTTCAGGCTTACCTCCACATGTATGATGTAACACGTGGTCTGCAGAAGAACGGTACATTCCTGTTGAACACCATCTTTGATGATGCTGAACTGGAGAAATTCATGCCTAACAAGGTTAAGCGCTACTTCGCACAGAACAACATTACTGTCTATACCATCAACGCTACCAAGATTGCACAGGAAATCGGTCTGGGTAACCGCACCAACACTATCCTACAGAGTGCCTTCTTCCGTATCACAAAGGTTATCCCTGTAGAATTTGCCGTTGAAAAGATGAAGGCTGCTGCCTTGAAGTCTTACGGTGCCAAGGGTCAGGACGTTGTTGACAAAAACTATGCTGCTATCGACCGTGGTGGTGAATTCAAGAAATTCGAGGTTAAACCCGAATGGGCTAACTTGGCTGATGATGCCGAGAAGCAGGACGACGCTCCCGCATTCGTTAAGGAGCTTGTTCGCCCCATCAACGCCCAGGCCGGTGATCTGCTGACTGTGAACGACTTTGTGAAGCACAACACCGTTGACGGTTCATGGCAGGTTGGTACTGCTGCTTACGAGAAGCGTGGTGTAGAAGCCTTCGTTCCCGTTTGGAATCCAGACAACTGTATCCAGTGTAACCAGTGTGCATACATCTGTCCTCACGCTGCCATCCGTCCATTCGTTCTGACCGACGAGGAACTTGCAGGATTCGGCGACGACTTCAAGACTATCCAGATGAAGGCTCCTGCCGCTATGAAGGGCATGCACTTCCGTATCGAGACATCAGTACTCGACTGTCTTGGCTGCGGTAACTGTGCTGATATCTGCCCAGGTAATCCAAAACTCGGCAAGGCTCTCACCATGGCTCCATTCAACCCCGATGCTGCGGATATGAAGGTGGAAGCTAAGAACTGGGAGAAACTTGTGAAGGACGTGAAGTCTAAGCAGGATCTCGTTGACGTGAAGAGCAACGTGAAGAACTCACAGTTTGCTCAGCCTCTCTTCGAATTCTCGGGTGCTTGCGCTGGTTGCGGTGAGACTCCATACGTGAAGTTGCTGTCTCAGCTCTTCGGTGACCGTCAGATGATTGCCAACGCTACCGGTTGTTCTTCAATCTACTCTGCATCAATTCCTTCTACTCCATACACCACCAACGAAAAGGGTCAGGGTCCTGCCTTCAACAACTCATTGTTTGAGGACTTCTGCGAATTCGGTCTTGGTATGACTATGGGTAACAAGAAGATGAAGGAGCGCGTTGCCATCCTGCTCGGCGAAATCATCGCCAGCGAGAATGCACCTGCCGAATACAAGGCTCTTGCTCAGGAATGGATTGACAACAAGGAAGACGCTGAAAAGACCAAGGAGATTGCTCCAAAACTCAAGGCTTGCATCAAGGCAGGTGCAGAGGCTGGATGCGATATCTGCAAAGAACTGCAGACACTCGACCACTATCTCGTGAAACGTTCACAGTGGATCATCGGTGGTGACGGTGCTTCTTACGATATCGGTTACGGCGGTCTCGACCACGTTATCGCCAGCGGTGAGGATGTGAACATTCTCGTTCTCGATACCGAGGTTTACTCTAACACCGGTGGTCAGGCTTCAAAGGCTACTCCTCTCGGTGCTATCGCACAGTTTGCTGCACAGGGTAAGCGCATCAAGAAGAAGGATATCGGTATGATTGCCACTACCTATGGATATGTTTATGTTGCTCAGATTGCTATGGGTGCTGACCACGCTCAGACCCTTAAAGCCATCCGCGAGGCAGAAGCTTACCACGGACCTTCACTCATCATTGCTTACGCTCCATGTATCAACCACGGTCTGAAGGCCAAGGGCGGTATGGGTAAGAGCCAGGCTGAGGAGAAGAAGGCTGTAGAATGTGGTTACTGGCACCTGTGGCGCTTCAACCCAGAGTTGGCAGCCGAGGGCAAGAACCCATTCTCACTCGACTCTAAGGAGCCTAACTGGGCAAACTTCCACGACTTCCTGCTTGGTGAGGTTCGTTACCTTTCTGTCAAGAAGGCTTATCCTAACGAGGCCGAAGAACTGTTTGCCGAGGCACAGAAGATGGCTCAGCAGCGTTACAAGACCTATGTTCGCAAGACTCAGGAGAACTGGGAAGACTAATCCCCTCTCCTCTCTATAATCATTGGCAAGGCTCTATATGGGCCTTGCCTTTTTTTATGCGCTGTCAAGTCATGACATACTCATTCTTGTAAATATAGAAACCGCACCAGTTTCATCTTTCTATAGTCGAAAAAAAAACAGGCATCAGAAACTGACACCTGTTTGCTATTCCTATTCAATCTGTGTTTGGACGAATTGACTCTTATGCCTTATTTACAAAGTCGTTGCCTTGTTTTGCAGATAATAGTCTAAGATGGTCATTGCCGTCATTGCTTCTACAATAGGTACGGCACGAGGCAATACACAAGGATCGTGTCTGCCACGCGCTAAAAGCGTTGTTTCCTGTCCTTCGATGTTGACAGTCTGTTGCTCGCGCAGAATGGTAGCCACTGGTTTGAAGGCAACACGGAAATAGATATCTTCTCCATTGCTGATGCCACCTTGAATTCCACCACTGTGGTTGGTTAATGTGGTGATGTGATGATCTCGATTGACGAAGATGTCATTCTGCTGAGAACCACGTGAGTTGACGCAACTGAAACCTTCACCATATTCAAAACCTTTGGCAGCATTGATACTCAACATGGCACTACCAAGAGCAGCATGTAATTTTCCAAATTCAGGCTCACCCAATCCAGCAGGACACCCTTTTACCACACAAGTGATAATACCACCAATAGTATCGCCATCAGCTTTGACGCTTTCTATCAAGCGCACCATTTCCGCAGCCTTCTCGCTATCTGGACAACGCACGATATTATTCTCCCGTAACGATAGATCGTAATGGGTATAATCATGCAATAAGGCAATATCCCCTACCTGAGAGGTGAACGCCTCGACCGAAATACCCAACTGTTGTAAAGCAAGTTTTGCCAATGCACCTCCTACAACCCGACTGATGGTAATGCGAGCTGACGAACGTCCACCACCGCGATGGTCTCTCAGTCCGTATTTTTGTTGATAGGTATAATCAGCATGCGATGGTCTGAATGTATCACGCATGTTGTCATAATCATACGAATGTTGGTTGGTGTTACGTACAATAAAACCAATAGGACATCCTGTCGAACGTCCTTCAAAAACACCGCTAAGCAGTTCGACACGATCGGCTTCCTGCCGTCCCGTGGTTATCTTGCTTTGTCCCGGACGTCGGCGATCAAGTTCCTGTTGGATGAAATCAGGATTGATGAGAATGCCCGCAGGCATTCCATCTACCACACCGCCAATTGCCTCACCGTGGCTTTCCCCGAATGTGGTAAGCGTGAAAAGATGTCCAAACGTATTTTTCACCTTATATCGTTTTAATGATTAGTTTTCATGACAGTGGCCACCGCAACTGCATTCCCCATCGCCGTGTCCCCCGCAACACCCTTCCCCGTCGTGGTTCCCACACCCACCGCCACAACATCCTTCACCGTCGTGATGGCAACCGCCACCGCAACCTTTACCGCTGAGATGAGCAATCAGTTTCTTAACCTCATCTTCTGTAGCATCTCTGTTTTCCAGAATCTCACCTTCAAAATAGAGGGTCTCGCCAGCCAGAGGGTGATTCATATCTATTTTCACCTTATCGTTGCCCACTTCCAATACACGACCGTAGAAGCGTTGCCCTTCTGCGTTTTGCAAGGGAACAATGGCATCCTCATATATATGTTCGCTATCAAATTTGCCATTCACATGGAATATGGTACGGTCCAACGATGCAACCTGTTGATCGTCATAATCACCATAAGCTTCGTCTTTAGAAAGAGAGAAGCTGAACTGCGCACCCTTTTCCAAGGAAATCACCTGTTGTTCAAAAGCATCGAGGGCAAATCCAAATCCACTTATAAAATGGAATGGTCTGTCAGCCTTAGCTTCTTCTACCATTTCTTTACCATGATCACCATCCACATAGAGTTTGTAAGTGAGGGCTATAAACTTATTGTTTGCGTTATTCATATCTTTATCTATTTGTATTACAATTATGTTTCTAACTCTATTTTCAATTTGTATGCAAAGGTACGCATAATTTGATGGAAAAACAAATATTCTATGCGCTTTCGTGAAAATCTGATAAAATGTGTTCTATATTCGCTGTTATTTGATTAAAATCAAGAAACAAGCTGTTTGCGCACACAAACATACAAAACCACTTGTATGATATCAAAATACTCTCTATCTTTGCATCGTCAAACAGGAAAAAGACCTGAAGACAAGTAAGGATAACATTATTAATTTAAGGTAAAAGAAAGGGTAACTAAAATGAAAAGAATGATTTTTGCAGTAGCTGCAATGTTGAGCATGACAATGGCTTTTGCAGACAATGAGAACACTAACAGCGTAAACAATGCTGAGGCTTACAACATGAACATCAACATGAACATGCTCTCACGTGCACTTGATTTGACTGGTGACCAAAAGGCAAGCGTTGCTGACATCCACAAGGTATTCTGTGCAGAAATGGACTTTGCCGGACAGTCAAGCAAGGAAGAGCGTGGTACTATGATGAACAAAGCCATCAACAAGGACTTGGCTTACATGCACACCGTACTTAATGAAGAGCAGTACAAAAAGTATGTAATGCTGCTGAACGCGACCATGGCCAACCGTGGTCTGAAATAATCAGCCTCCGATGTGAAAAGGTTAATATAGACAATGGAATCGCTGTTCTCATGATGAGGACAGCGATTTTTTTTGTTGCCCTGTTATACAACTCCTCTACCCTTTCATACGCTTCACTTCTATAATGATGCGACATCCTTGCGTATAACAGGCATCTATCTTTGCATTTCCTCCCAAGCGGCGGGCTATGGCACGGCACAGAGGAAGTCCAATACCCGTACCTACAGTAAACGGATTAATCTTTGTAAACTGTTCGAAAACCCATTCTTGCTTATCGGCAGGAATACCAGGACCGTTATCGGTCACCGTATAACGCAAGAGATCTCCATCTATGGCACAGTTCAACACCACATGACCTTCTTTTGCAAATTTTGTAGCATTATCAATAACGAGTGCTAACGCTTTGCCTATGAGATCCATATCACTGCAGAATGTCTGGTCGGAATTTGGCTCCATTTGCGTTGTTATTTCAAACGAACATTCTGTATGATGTTCCATCTGACGTACTGTATCGTGGAGTAATGCTACCGGATTGAAAGTACTTACCTTCAACTGTCTGCTCTCAACATCCGACACATCAATAATATTGTCGATCAATTTAGTCAATAAGACGCCATTATCGACGATGAGTTTGGTCATCTCCTTACACTCTGGATTATCTGCATAATTCATATCTACAATCTGAGAGAAACCCACAATGGCGTTGAGCGGTGTACGAATCTCATGTTGGATATTACGGATGAAATTGGTTTTCATTTCAAGTGCACGCGACACATCATTATAAGCTCTCTGCAATTTTTTGCGTGCCCTTAATGCCGAGAAGAGCCACAATCCTAATACGATCAATATGACAACAGAGACAAAGATAAAGAAATATGCCTCTTGCAATTTCTTATGTTCGAGTTCTTCCTGAATAGCAGAGTTGCGGCGTTGAAGATCATGCAATCCAAGAAGTTGTGAGAATTCCTCCGTACTGCTACGTGCCTCCGCCAGACGATTAGAATCGTTGATTTCCACCAGTTTCTTATAACATTCTACGACACCTTTATAGTCTCTCAGATGTTCCAATATTTCTGCACGATTCTTAAAATACAAACTGGTATATGGATTTATTTCCATACGTTTCTTGATAGCGACAATAGAATCGGAAGCTTGTAAAGCCTGGTGCCATTTGCCTTGGTTCATAGCCTGTTCCATAACAAGATTATAGTAATAGCGCTTTGAATCATCGCTTTTGTCTGCTAATAATGTTTTTAGCACGGTTGACAATTCTATGTTGTCACCTTTCGGTTTGCTATTCTTTGTATCATGCTGCAAACAATAGGTGCCATAAATATACCAATACCGATTCAATTGAAATGCCCACAGGCAATGTTGCGATGGATGGTCGCGCTTTTCATAGTCATCTTTATACTTATCGTAGAGTTCCTTAGTACGCTTCAGATACTTCAACGCCAAAGCATTCTTACCATTGCTGCAAGCCGCTAATGCCATTTCAGAGAATATGGTCGCTGCCATATAGGCTTTTTTGATCTTTTCACCTGGGAAGGTGCGGTCAATATATTGACAGAGTTCCTGCATAGTATTCAATGCCATTTGCTCATTATTGGTATCATTATAGTGTTCATAGATAGCACTTTTGCCTTCTATCACACAGCGAGGTTCTTGGGAAATATTTGTCATTTCGCGTGCTATGACCATTGCAGTATGGAATAGTCCGTTGTTCTGATAACCATACATCACAAAGCGAAAGCAGTTGAAAATGGCATTCATACGCTTAGGATAGTGCTGTTTCAGTTCGTAAAGGATTTCACGCGCCTTATTAGGATTTTTATCTTTCAGCGCATAAATATACACTTGCTGCGTATAGGCTTCAGTAATGGCAAGCGTATCGTTCTGCTTCTTTCCTTCTCTCATCAGCATTTGTGAAAGTTGCATGGCATTATCATTATAAATGGCTGCTTCTGCATTCTTATACAACTGTTGAAGGTGGGCGGTCTTGAAGCCGTCATATTGACTTTTTGCTTGGGCTAACAATGCTATTGCCAACACAAATATCGTCAAAACACTCTTGACAAGCACAGAGGTTGAAACAGTTACGATTTTGGTCATATATTATCTGGTTAGGTGTTAGTAATATGATATGGTCGTGGTTAACCAATATGCAAATATACAAACTAATTGACTCACTACCAAGTTTTTTATCTTTTTTCTCTATACAGAACCTTAAAATATTCGCATTCCTGGACAAGCAAATAAAAAAAAGCACACCGGTCGGGGAAACCAGTGTGCTGATTATTTAATCTCTCCCAAATCCTTATGACCGGATTTAGGCTTATTGTAGCTTTTTTATTCAGGTTTACTATATCGATCGCCAGCTTCTTTGACAAGGCGACGAGCAAACGGCTGAGGATAACCAGGACGTTCAACAGTTTTACCAAAACCATACTCGCTACGCAAAAATCGTCCCTGAGCATCTACAGGTTTGACTGCCATGTCGTTATGGCGAACGATAAGATAGGTAGCCAACTGCTTCCAACGAGCAAGCATCTGCTGTGCTTTATTGACACTATAGTCATTGAGGAACTTCTGCATCTGTGCAGGTTCCATCGTCTGTGCCTTCGCCTCTATTTCTGCCTGTTGGTCGAAATAAGACTGCTGCAAAGAGTCTCTCACCTGTTTCAAGTCGGGGAAGAGAGCTGAATAACGGGGATAAACCATATTGCTCACCCAGTTGCACACCCAGAAAGCACTACGGTCGCTGAAAGTGATGGCATCAGCTCCTGGTGCATTGAAGCATTCCGGACGCTGGGTCATCGAACAATAGATAGGCACGAATGCCACCATATTGCCATCATCGTTGCCAAACCAGAAACATCCTCCTACCTCACGAGGTAACCAAGAACGCATCTGCGAAACAAATACGAAGGATGCCTGCTGGGTTGAGATTGGGCGCTCGTTGAAGTAAGTTTTACCATCAACCTTATAGTAAAGAGGTGTCGGGCGATAAGGCATCTGCCAGATTCCTCCTCCGATGTCGGTAGAATCAATAGCCAACGGGGTGCCTTCATAGTGATCACGCATGTCGTTGATGACATCGGCAACACTCAGTTTCTTGTCAGGTACTAACCACAAAGGCATATCCTCGGCATCTTTGTCCTTACCGAGTACCCATGGCAGATAGCGTTCCATTCCCTTCTTATGGTGATTGAAGAAACTCCATGCACGAGCATCACAAATACGGCGACCAGAGAAATCGGGCGCTGCATAAGTCCATTTCCATGCGAAATCTTCATCCTTACCAGTGTACCATCCCATCTTACGGGCATACTTCACCACATTCTTTGAATAGAGAACGTTTTTATTGTCCTTCATATTAAAACGTCCGATACGGCTCTGGTTGGCGTGTGCACAGATAGCATCATCGGGAATACGCAAAGCAACCCATACGGTACGCTCTTTGGATACCTTTCGATCAGGACCGCATCCCTGCATCTCCATAATCCATGCTTCGTCAGCATCACAGATGGTGAATGTCTCACCTTCTGAACAATAACCATATTGTTCTACAAGAGAGGTCATTACGCGGATGGCCTCACGAGCTGAGCGTGAACGTTGCAGGGCGATATAAATGAGTGAACCATAGTCGATGATACCTGTAGAATCAACCATTTCCTCACGACCGCCATACGTAGTCTCACCAATAGTAACTTGCCATTCGTTGGTATTTCCAACTACATTATAGGTTTCTTCTGCTTCATCAATCTCGCCAAGATATTTATTGGTATCCCATTCATAAACCTTACGCTTGGTACCCTTAGCATGTTTACCTGCTGCATAATGATAAAGTGGCATGTAAGAGCCAAAGGAATCTGCACTATAACTGCAGATGACCGATCCGTCAACACTGGCTTTCTTGCCGACAATAAAATTGGTGCAAGCTTCCATTTCGGTGGCCATCATGGTTGCCATCAGCATGCTCACCGAAAGAATCATTCGTTTACATTGTAACATTATCGTGAAATTTCATAGTTATACATCAACATCTAACAAGCCTTGAAACTCATATCCAATCCCTTGACAGAATGGGTCAGAGCGCCAACCGAGATGAAATCAACACCTTGTTCAGCGTAGTCGCGAATGGTATCAAAGGTAATACCACCACTCGACTCTGTTTCATAACGATGTGCGATAATGTCAACCGCCTTCTTGGTGTCAGCAACAGAGAAATTATCGAGCATGATGCGATCTACGCCACCATGGTCGAGAACCTGCTGCAATTCATCAAACGAGCGTACCTCAATTTCTATCTTTAGATGGAGTCCTTTTTCTTCAAGATACTTGTGGCAGCGGTCAATAGCATTAACAATGCCTCCTGCGAAATCTATATGATTGTCTTTCAACAGAATCATGTCAAACAAGCCAATACGATGGTTCACACCACCGCCAATCTTCACGGCCTGTTTCTCCAACATGCGCATACCTGGTGTGGTCTTACGGGTATCGAGCACGCGTGTTCCTGTACCTTGCAAGCGTTCTACATAACGATTGGTCATGGTGGCAATACCACTCATGCGCTGCATGATATTAAGCATCAGACGCTCTGTCTGAAGCAAAGAGCGCACCTTACCTGTTACTACCATGGCAATGTCGCCTTTCTTCACTTTCGATCCGTCACCCATCAGTACTTCTACCTGCATTTCTGGGTCAAAGCGACGGAACACTTCTTTGGCAACTTCTACACCAGCAAGAATACCATCTTCCTTAATGAGTAGATGCGATTTTCCCATGGCGTCAGCAGGAATACAACACAAAGTGGTGTGGTCACCATCGCCAATATCTTCGGCAAAGGAGAGATCAATAAGTTGATCCACGAGTTGTTCTACACTTAACATAATGTTTTTGTATTTAAGAGTTTATACTAATTTGCTTTTTTCTTTTCTGTACCAGACAATAAACCACACAAGAGCTACAACCAGACAGAGGATGCCTAACAGATATCCGATGTTTTCTGGCAGGTGGAATGCTTGTTTGGAGACAAAGAGGAATGTGGTACACACCGTTGTCATCAACAACGCAGGTATGAGCGTGATGATATAGGGTTTCTTCTGGCGTACAAGATACACCGTTAATGTCCAAAGGGTAAATACACTAAGCGTCTGGTTTGCCCATCCAAAATACTGCCAAATGATATTGAAGCCATCAGGATTTTCTATCTGCCAAACCAACATGGCGATGGAGGATATAAACAAGGGCAGACAAATGGCAAGACGCTTGATGATTGGACGTTGGTCGATATGAAGCCATTCACCAATGATCAGACGGGCAGAACGGAATGCAGTATCACCACTGGTAATAGGGGCAGCTACGACACCCAACAAGGCAAGAATAGCACCTGCCACACCCAACCAGTCGTTACAAACGATATTTACGACCGCAGGGGCTGATGTCGAAAATCCTGTATTCACAGCAGCAATCAGTTCGTATCCAGGAGCCGGACTGCCATAGAAGAACCAAGATGATACGGTAGCCCAAATCAAGGCAACAACTCCTTCGGTAATCATGGCACCATAGAAGATGGGGCGTCCCATGTGCTCACTTTTCACACAACGAGCCATCAATGGACTTTGAGTAGCGTGGAAACCGCTAATGGCACCACAGGCAATAGTGATAAAGAGACAAGGAAATATCTGATCTGTCCATTTCTCCGGTTCGGCTTCTGCACCCATATTATAAAAATGAGTCCATAGCTCTGGAAGCTGAGGCATCTTCACAAAGAGCATCACCATAAGAGCGCCTGCCATAAAAAGCAACGAAAAAGCGAAAAGAGGATAGATCTTTCCTATGATCTTATCGATTGGCAACATGGTTGCAATTACATAATAAGCAAAAATGACTATAATCCAAAACAGACTCGAACCCCATATCGAATGAAGGATCTCGGCTGGGGAATATACAAATACCGTACCGACCATGATAAGCAGCAGTACGGTGAAGGCCAACATCACCATCTTGGCATTGCGGCCCAGATACTTGCCGATAAGTTCAGGCAGACTGGCTCCGTCATTACGCATGGAAAGCATACCACTGAGATAATCGTGCGTAGCTCCGGCAAAAATACAGCCGAGCACAATCCACAGATAAGCCACAGGACCAAACTTCGCGCCCAGAATAGCGCCGAAAATAGGACCAGTACCGGCAATGTTCAAAAATTGAATCATGAAAATCTTCCATCCAGGAAGTACAAGATAGTCAACACCGTCAGCCTTAGCAACAGCTGGCGTCACACGGTCGTCTGGACCGAATACCTTCTCCACAAAGCGTCCATAGAGAAGATATCCCAAAATCAGAGCCACAAGACTCAATATAAAAGATACCATTTTTTAGTTGTTATTTATAAACTTCGTGCAAAGATAATAAAAACTTTATAGTTTGAACGCCGTTCTACCAACTTTTTTGTACCTTTGTGCACAAAAACTCTAATAAATTGAAACGGACAACCTTTTTATATATCCTCATCGCACTCTTTGCGCTTTCCTGTAAAGCACAGCCGAAGCATGAATTAAGGGCAGCATGGCTCACCACAGTAGGTGGATTAGACTGGCCGCATAACTATGCGCAGTCTACTAAATCTATACATCGGCAACAAGAAGAACTATGTCGCACCCTCGACCTTCTGAAAGAGGCTCACGTCAATACCGTGCTCTTTCAGACGCGTATCCGCGGTACTGTCATTTACCCCTCTACACAAGAGCCATGGGACGGATGCACATCGGGCAATCCCGGTCAAAATCCCGGCTACGATCCCCTGCAGTTTGCCATCGATGAATGTCATCGCAGAGGTATGGAACTGCACGCTTGGGTGGTCACCATTCCGATAGGTAAATGGAATGGAGCTGGAGCTCGCAACCTAATGCGACGCAACCCACACCTCGTCAAACGTATAGGAGACGAGGCATATATGAATCCTGAAGCGGCTGGTACTGCAGACTATCTGGCAGACCTTTGTGGCGACATTACCAAGCGTTACGATGTGGACGGAATCCATCTCGACTACATCCGCTACCCAGAAACATGGAAAATTAATATCAACAGGCAGACGGGACGTACGTATATTACTCGCATCGCACAGGCAATTAGCCAAAGGGTGAAATCCATCAAACCTTGGGTAAAAATGAGCTGTTCTCCTATCGGAAAATACAAAGACCTCGACCGACAAGAAAGCTATGGGTGGAATGCATACACACGCGTTTGTCAAGATGCACAGCAATGGTTACGTGACGGAATAATGGATCAACTCTATCCGATGATGTATTTCGACGGCAAACACTTTTATCCTTTTGCCAGCGATTGGAGCGACAACCGTTATGATGGACAAACAGCAGCAGGACTGGGCATTTATATGCTCTCACCCAAAGAGCGCAACTGGTCGCTGTCGGCTGTTGAAAGACAAATGAATGTGGCACGACAAATGGGATTGGGACATGCTTACTTCCGTACAAAATTCCTCACAGACAATGTGAAGGGCATATACGACTTCGTTTGTCGTTTCGATGCCACATTGGCGCTCACCCCTGCCCTCAAGACATCAACACCTGCGCCTGCGGCTCCACAGCACTTCTCGGCAACTCCGTCTCCATCGGGCTACCGGTTGTCTTGGGCTCCTGTTACCTCACAGCATCCCAACGAATACATCGTCTATACCGTCTATGCTTCTACTCACTATCCTGTCAACACAAATGATGCCAACAACATCGTCGCCATCCGTTGGCAAGATACGACAATAGAAATCAAACGACAGAAAACAGAAGCACCACTTCACTTCGCAGTATCAGCAGTAGATCGCTACGGACAGGAGAGCCAGCCTGCTCAACCTAACCGAACGACTGCTCAACAAGAGGCTAAGACTTCCCTACTCGACTGCGATGGTACAACTCTTCACGTTCCTACCGAACTGCTGACTGGGGAGATTACCACAATTGCCATTTGTTCTATGCAAGGACAAACACTTGCCACCCATCCCGCTGACACAGCAATCCCCGTAGGGTTTCTGCCAGATGGCGTATATGAGGTTGTTTCGCCACGACAACACGACAACCAACAACATATTGGATATTTTGTCATCAGAAAAGGGAAATAATTCAAACGAATTGACTAACTTTGCAAAACAAAATAAATGGAAAAAATCATATTAGGTATCGACCCTGGCACGAATATCATGGGATATGGTGTGCTGAAAGTGGTGGACCATCACGCCGAAATGGTGACGATGGGAGTTATCGATATGCGAAAATTTCCAGATGGCTACCTTAAACTCGGACACATCTTCGAGCGAGTCACGGGAATCATCGATGCCTATCTGCCCGACGAATTGGCTATTGAAGCACCTTTCTTCGGAAAGAACGCACAGACCATGCTGAAGCTCGGACGTGCACAAGGTACAGCCATCGCTGCAGCCATCCATCATGGAGTTCCTATTCATGAATATGCTCCGATGAAAATCAAAATGGCAATAACAGGTATCGGTTCGGCATCCAAAGAACAGGTAGCAGGAATGCTACAACGAATGTTGAAATTTGATGCAGACGCTTTAACAAAATTCCGGGATGCAACAGATGCGCTGGCCGCAGCCTATTGCCATTTTCTGCAAATGGGAAGACCAGAATCACAGGCCAACTATCGTAGCTGGAAAGACTTCGCCAATAAAAATCAGAATAGAATATGCAAAAAATAATTGATATACAACAGGGTGTCACCCGTATGGAAGAATGGCGAATGGCTCAACCCGTCGATTTCCAATCTCTCGACGGCGAACATATCGCCATTGTAGGACGCAACGGCGGTGGAAAATCCATGCTCGTAGATATCATTACCGGCAGACATCCTTTACGGTTGCAGCCTCCTAAATACGATTTCTCACCAAGTACAAAACCGCTGGTTTCAGACAACATACGATATATCACATTTCGCGATTCATACGGTACGTCTGACGGAGCATATTACCTCCAACAACGATGGAATCAACACGATATAGACCCTGAGACTCCACGTGTGGGTGACCTCTTGGAAGAGGCATACCAAATGGCAGGCGAAGATACACCAGAACATCGAGGTTTACAACAACATCTATACGAACTCTTCCATATCCAACAGCTAACTGATAAATATATCATCAGTCTGTCGAGTGGTGAACTGCGCAAATTCCAGCTCACTAAGACGCTCCTTGCAGATCCTCGCGTACTAATCATGGATAATCCGTTTATTGGACTTGATGCCACAACACGCGACCAACTCAAAGTATTGCTGAGCACCCTGGCTCATGAGCGCGCGCTACAGATCATCCTTGTGCTCTCCAAAACTGATGACATTCCAGACTTCATCACGCATGTCGTGGAGGTCAAACAAGGAGTGGTACAACCCAAATGCACATTAGAAGAATACAACAACAGACAACCAACTATACCTTCACACGTCCTCTCCGAAGAGAAACGCGAAGCTATCATCCAATTGCCCAACAAAGCCAATGACTATACAGCACATCAGGTTATTGCCATGCATCAGGTGGGCATACGCTATGGAGAACGAACCATCTTGAAAGAACTCGATTGGACGGTATGCGATGGAGAGCGTTGGGCGCTCAGCGGACAGAACGGAAGCGGAAAATCCACTCTTCTCTCTCTGGTATGCGCCGACAACCCTCAAAGCTATGCTTGCGACATAACACTTTTCGACAGACAACGCGGATCGGGAGAGAGCATCTGGGACATCAAACGACATATTGGATATGTATCTCCTGAAATGCATAGAGCTTATCAAAAAGACCTTCCTGCCGTTCGCATCGTAGCAAGCGGACTGAAAGATTCTGTAGGACTCTACGTCAAACCCAATCCCGAAGAATACGAAATATGCAGATGGTGGATGGATATCTTCGGACTCGAAGGACTCTACGACAGACCCTTTCTCAAACTGTCAAGTGGTGAACAACGACTCGTACTCTTGGCTCGTGCCTTCGTTAAAGACCCACAACTCATTATCCTTGATGAACCACTCCACGGGCTCGACCTCTACAATCGCCGTTTGGTGAAAGATGTGATAGAAACCTTCTGCCAACGTCCACACAAGACAATGGTCATGGTGACCCACTATGAAGAGGAACTACCCAATAATATCACTAACAAGATTTACTTAATCAAACAACAATAACATATTATATATGAAGAAGTTATTTATTGTACTAATGATGGCTTTCTGTGCTAATGCGCAAGCACAGGAGATCTTCAACGAGATTAAACACAAAGCCTTCGATGCTGTGAGCAACGAACAGACTTTGCCAATCATGAAACAGATCAATCAGTTTAAACTCGATGCGCTCAATTATCTTGCAATAAGCATGCAGGAACAGATGCCAGACGCACCAGTACTCTATCTTGACGAACAGGCATTAGGACTGAACAATTTCATTACAGCATATATCATGCAACTGGTAAAAATGAATAATATGCCCGATGCTGCACAAGTGAAGATCACCAAGATTTTTATCGATGCCTCCGTGTCAAACCCGCTCTTCAACGACAAGGAAGAAGAACCTGCACACAGCTATCTAAACAATGCCAGCAGCATCACACGATTCTCACTCGATACCGACTGGCCTCGGGCTTTGGCTGCTGTTCAAGCACAACTGAAAGACTAACATTACCCAAAAACTAACAATAACAAAAACAGATCAACAACTATGGAAAGAACATGGAGATGGTTTGGCAAAAACGATAAGATAACGCTTGCCATGCTAAAACAAATCGGTGTGGAAGGCATCGTAACTGCTCTTCACGACGTACCTCTTGGTGAAGTTTGGACCAGGAAAAAAATCAAAGAACTCCGCGAATATATCGAAAGCTACGGCATGCGATGGAGCGTCGTGGAATCATTACCCGTGGTAGAGACTATCAAATACGGAGGTCCTGACCGTGACCAACAGATAGAAATCTATAAGGAATCGCTCCGCAACCTATCGGCTGAAGGCATCCATACCATCTGTTACAACTTCATGCCCGTACTCGACTGGGCTCGTACAGACTTGCTTCACGCGAATCCTAACGGTTCGTCAAACCTATTCTTCTCTTATGCAGAATTTGCCTATTTCGATATTTATATACTCAAAAGACAAGGCGCACGCGAAGAATGGGCACGCTTCCAATTCCCAGCTGGCGTAGGTGAAGGACGTAACGTACTGGAAGAGGCTGATGCGCTCGCCAAAACCATGACTCCAGAGAAAGACCATCAACTGGTAGAAAACATCGTTATCAAAACGCAAGGTTTTGTAAGTGGCAACTTCAAAGAGGGCGACGAACACCCCCTCGAACTCTTCCACCAGTTGCTCGCAAACTATGATGGTATTGACAAGAATCAACTGAGGGAAAACATGAAATACTTCCTCAACGCTATCATGCCTACCTGCGAAGAGTGTGATATGAACATGTGTGTGCATCCTGACGATCCCCCCATCGAGATTCTCGGCCTCCCACGCATCGTACGCACCCAAGAAGATATCCAATGGTTCCTTGATGCTGTTCCTAACAAGCACAACGGACTGACCTTCTGCGCTGGGAGTCTCTCTGCTGGCGCTTATAACAATGTGGTGGAGATGGCACGTAAATTTGCACCACGCACCCATTTCGTACACCTCCGCTCTTGTCATATCTTCCCCAATGGCGACTTTACAGAAGCCTCACACCTTGGAGGACGTGCCGATATCATCGAACTGGCACGTATTTTCGAACAAGAGAATCCTGCGTTGCCCATGCGTGTGGATCACGGCATGACAATGCTTGGCGACGAGACTAAAGGTTATAATGCAGGCTACTCGTTCCTCGGACGTATGTTTGCCATGGGACAAGTACAAGGCATTCTCGCCACCGTTGACCGTGAATTAGGAATAGAATACAAACAACCCGGATTTTATGAATAACAACCTTTTCAACATTAAAGACAACGTTGTTGTCATCACAGGCGGAACAGGCGTTCTTGGACGTGCCATCGCTAAGTATCTGGCCCTTGAAGGAGCCAAAGTCATCATCCTCGGCCGTAAGGAAGAGGTTGGACAGAAAATTGCTTCTGACATCTGCGAAGCAGGTGGCGTGTGTGAGTTTATGAAAACTGACGTCATGAACCAAGAGGTCGTTCAGCAAAACTGCGACGACATCATGCGTAAATACGGACGTATCGACACTCTCCTAAATGCTGCGGGAGGTAATATGCCGGGCGCTACCATCGCTCCCGATAAAACCTTCTTCGACCTCGATGCCTCACAGTTCCAGACTGTTCTCAATCTGAACCTCACAGGAACGGTCATCCCCACCCAAGTATTTCTTCGTCCCATGGTAGCTCAGGGAAAAGGTAGCATCATCAACTTCTCTTCGATGGCTGCTTTCCGTCCCATGACTCGCGTATGTGGTTATGCTGCTGCCAAGGCTGGTATCAGCAATTTCACAGCATATATGGCAACAGAATGTGCCAAGAAGTTTGGCGAAGGAATTCGCGTCAACGCCATTGCTCCCGGTTTCTTCATTACCGAACAGAACCGTGCTTTGTTGACCAATCCCGATGGTACCTTCACACAGCGTGGTCAGGATGTGATTCGTCAGACTCCCTTCGGCCGCATGGGTGATCCTGAAGAACTCTGTGGCACAATCCACTATCTGATGTCAGAAGCTGCAAAATTCGTCACCGGTACCGTTGCTGTTGTTGACGGAGGTTTTAATGCTTTTGCCATGTAAGTTCCAAACAATACATCATACTCCAAAGGAGAGCCACACCTCGTGTGACTCTCTTTCTTTTTCCAGAAAGTTTTAGTATTCCTTATAAATTTTCTATGTATTATTATAAAAAGAGAGTTAGGATTACGGCATAAGACAAAAGAAGATTCTCAAGGCAGAGAACCTCCTGCGACTCATTATATGTTGACCACAAGTCCATCGTATGCCATGCGAATATGAGGAGGCAAGATATTATTGACCTCATCATGTTTTCCGATGCTATGTGCCGCATGAGTAAGCCATGTTTGACGTGCTCCTATCTTTTTCGCAAATGCCACCGCTTCAGCAAGCGTCTGGTGTGAATGATGCGGAGTACGGCGAAGCGCGTTAACCACCAGCACTTCAGTTCCTTTCAGATATTCCAATTCACTATCTGCAATGGTTTTCATATCTGTAATATATGTCAATCCACCAATCCGATAACCTAAAATGGGCAAGTCGTGATGCATCACCTGTATCGGCATGATATCAATACCGTTGATGTTAAACACCTCATGAGGATGAATCTCATGAAGTCTGATAACAGGAGTATTGGGATAGCGATGTTCTTCAAAACAATATGGAAGCATCTTCAATAACGATTGACGTGCATTAGGGTCCGCATAGACGTTCACCTCTCCAAACTGACAGAAAGGCCTGACATCATCAAGTCCTCCTACATGGTCATAGTGGGCATGGGTGATAAGGATTCCATCTATCCGACTGAATGGCAAGGGCATAATCTGTTGACGGAAGTCTGGCCCACAGTCGATAAGCAAGCGTGTGTCTCCCTCCTCTAACAGCGCCGAACATCTCAACCTTTTATCATGTGGATCTTGACTGCTACAGGTAGGACATTGGCATCCAATGGTAGGAACGCCACACGATGTTCCTGTACCGAGGAAGGTTATTTTCATATAATATTCACTTCTGGTTTGATGGTTATTCCGAATTTTTCTTTCACATCACGCTGGATCATCCGGCAAAGATCAACAATCTCCTGACCGGTAGCATTACCACGATTCACCAACACTAAGGCCTGACGATCGTGAACGCCTGCATGTCCTACGGTACGTCCCTTCCATCCACATTGGTCTA
The DNA here is from genome assembly GCF_002251345.1 of Prevotella sp. P4-119. Taxonomy (NCBI): domain Bacteria; kingdom Pseudomonadati; phylum Bacteroidota; class Bacteroidia; order Bacteroidales; family Prevotellaceae; genus Prevotella; species Prevotella sp. P4-119. Next base: position 24,570 of record NZ_NPJB01000055.1, read on the forward strand.
TCATCCATCCTGCAGGAATCTTCTCGTGATTTGCATCGATGGTATAGTGTGGCATATTCTCATATTGTGATGCCAAAGCCTCATATTGTGATCGTTCCACAATGGGATTCATGAAGAAACTTCCTGCATTTCCCATAACAGCAGGATCAGGCAGTTTCTCTTGTCGTATGCCGATGATGACCTCTCTCAATTGACTTGCTGTGAGATGAGTCATGTTTCGCCTCTCAAGTTCGCTGCGAATGTTACCATAATCGAGTTTAGGTTGAAAATCTCTTTGGGTACGATAGGTCACATGGGTGATCAGATATTGATTCTTCCATTCTCCTTTAAACCGACTCTGACGATATGCGTACCGACAAGCAGCAGCATCAATGAGCTGTAACGCTCCCGAAGCGATCTCGATGGCTTCAATGGTCTCTATAAAGTCTTTCACCTCAACACCATAGGCACCGATGTTCTGTACCGCGCTGGCACCCACATCACCTGGAATCCACGAGAGATTCTCCATGCCGTAATATCCATGCTTCACACTATAATCTACTACATCATCCCATACCTCGCCGCTTCCACAGCGTAGGGTGTCCTTCTGTGGTGTTATGCCTTTGATGGCTGAGCGCACGACAATGCCTTTGAAATCCTGTGTCAACAGGAGATTACTTCCACCTCCAATAATCAGAAAAGGTTGGGCTGACTGACGAAGAATGTCGGCCACAGCTTTTGCTTCATCGGCAGTCGAATATTCCAAGAAGCGGTCACAACGGGCTTCAATACCAAAGGTATTGTGCTGCTTCAAACTATAGTCATGAATATCTTTCATAGCGTTGTTCCTATTGATATTAGGTTGAGAGTTTAGACAGCATCCATTTTCCTCCTTCGTGTCGGAAAGTCAGTTCTGTCTCCAAACCATTAGCGATACCTCTAAGCACGAACACCTTACATTTTCCTGCTTTATGATTGGTACCATAGATAATGTTATAAATCATATCCGTAGGTAATTCAGGTGCAAAAGCTGCCCACGTATCTGGTGTTATCACTCCTTCCATCTCATTGAAGTCATCGTCAGGATCCGGTCCCACAAAATCTACCGTCTCTCGGAGATGGTGCATCTGATAGTCGGCATTAGAAGCAAAATGCTCGTAAAAGTCAAGAAACGATGCATTATGTGATTCATGCAAAGGAATGTGTATGATCTTCTGCATCATCCATCTTCCGTTAATACGGTCGAAGACATACTGTTTGATGGATTTCGAGTGAAAATATATTTTCTCCACCACAGCATGTGAGACAGAAATCTGCTTGGTTTCTTCCAATTGTTTCTCGCTGTCGAAAATCAGCGTATAGAAATCTTGTCGCATGAAGAAATTCTCCATATGCCATTTGCTTTTAGGCAACAATTCAATATCGTCTCCACGTACGACAGGTAGTGGAAACTTAATACGGCTGTATTGTAATTTCCTATTGGCGGCGAAATTGAATACAAAATCATCAAACAGCTCATCAGCCGCTTTTGGCATCGGCTCCTCTTCGATTGCCTTCATCTCGTTGTCAGCAACTGTAGAGTCAACAGTCGCAGTAGTGTCAGCAACCGTTTCTTCGGTAGATTCTACCGTTTTGTTACCCTGGCAACCAGCCAGCAAACAGACCATAACATAAAACGCAATCCAATATCGTTTCATCATTGACCTCCATCTATTTTATAAACTTCTCTCAATTTTTCGGCAAAGGTACAAAAAACTCCCAACTCCTAATCCATAATTCTTATTTTTTTTATACCTTTGCAGAAAATTTAGTTTTATATCAATGATTATGATACTCGACAAGATAAACCAACTCTTAGACGAAGTGCGGCAAATGACGGCCGCCAACGCAGAAGAGGTAGAGCAGTTACGACTGAAATACCTCAGCAAGAAAGGTGCCATTACAGCTTTGATGAACGATTTCCGCAATGTTCCAGCCGACCAGAAAAAGACTGTGGGCATGAAAATCAACGAACTCAAGCAAATAGCACAGGAGCGCATCAACCAACTCAAGACTGATACCGAAACAGTAGAATGCGATGCGCAACATATCGACCTCACACGCACACCCTACCCCATCGGATTGGGTACACGTCATCCGCTCACTATTGTTACCAACGAGATTATCGACATCTTCTCGCGTATGGGATTTGTATTAGCCGATGGACCTGAAGTAGAGGACGACCTCCACGTGTTCACCCGTATGAACTTTGCTGCAGACCATCCTGCACGTGACATGCAAGATACTTTCTTTGTGTCACAACATCCTAACGATGTCACCAAAAATATCCTGCTCCGTTCCCATACCTCAAGTGTACAGGCTCGCGTGATGGAGACTACCCAGCCTCCTATCCGCATCATCTGCCCCGGACGCGTATATCGTAACGAGGCCATTACCGCCCGTGCTCATTGTTTCTTCCATCAGGTAGAAGGATTGTATATCGACAAGAACGTATCGTTTACCGACCTCAAGCAGGTATTGTTGTCCTTTGCACGTGAAATGTTTGGTGCAGATACCAAGATACGTCTTCGTCCAAGCTATTTCCCATTTACCGAGCCCAGCGCTGAGATGGACATCTCTTGCTTCATCTGTGGCGGCGAAGGCTGCGGATTCTGCAAGCACACAGGATGGGTAGAGATTCTCGGTTGTGGTATGGTCGATCCCAATGTTCTCGAACAATGCGGTATTGATTCAAGCGTTTATAGCGGCTATGCCTTTGGTATGGGTGTTGAACGCATTACCAACTTAAAATACCAGGTAAGCGACCTCCGCATGTTCTCTGAGAACGACGTCCGCTTCCTCCAAGAATTCGAGTCAGCCGACTAATTTCATCACACCGACATATTCAAGAAGGCTCCTGTCATCAGCGAGCCTTCTTTTTTGTTGCTATACTCAACCATAGTCTTTCGTCTGTACGGCAAAGTTCTAACCGTTTCAAGGCTCCATGAAAATTACTTTTGCGCCACAAGAATAATCATTCCAATCATTCAAACAAAAGTATCATCCTCTCCTTATAGGAATAATACGGATAGAGGTAGTAGTCTTACGCTTCTCAAACCATAATCAACAGAAAGGTTGAACAGCTATAGAATGTAGAAAAGAAAGACCATATTCGATAAGAAATAATCTGTTAGGGAACTTTCCGAAAAATTGCGCGTTCTAGATTTACTTTTTTTACACGGCATCACCATAAGAGACTAATCTGCAAAAGGTGTCACACATACTACTTTTGAACAAAAAAAACAGCGTAAATACATCATTTACGCTGCTTGTTGGTAGTCGATAGGGGAATCGAACCCCTATGCCAAGATTGAGAATCTTGTATCCTAACCATTAGATGAATCGACCATTATTCTTTTGTCTTTTTAGGAAAGCCCAGCGGAAGCTGGGGGATTCGAACCCCCGGTACGGTAACCCGCACGGCAGTTTAGCAAACTGCTGGTTTCAGCCACTCACCCAAACTTCCTAACCGGTTGTTCTTTCTTAACCTTAGGCGTTTTCTCTCAAACGCGGTGCAAAGGTACTACATATTTTTGAGAACACCAAACATTTTGAAAAATTTTTCTGATTTTTTCTGCATTATGCCCATTTTTTCTGCTTTTCCACCGCAAACCCTACCCTCTTGAGCCTATATATTGACGATTCTTGAGTTTTCCGCACATCCCTTAGACATTCTCCACCCCACACTTCGGACAGATACCTTTGCGATACATCCTTGCGCCACAATTGCCACAAACATACCGATAATGCGAATACCGGAAATAGCGCCACAGGGCAAAGATGATATAGACAACAAGAAATAGGAAACCTATATAATATAAGGTAGTGATGCTGAAAAGAACATAATCGACTGCACATACTCCAGCAAGTCCGCATAAGTAAAGCAACCCTTCAGAAGGCTCCAAACGATGCACTACATCATCTATCGTCGCCACACCTACGATAAGGATGGCCCATACGGAGGCAATAAAGAGTGCAAGGAACCACGGTAGCGAAAACGGGTTGAGCGAAGGGTGATAATAGAAATGTCGCCACGATTCGGGACTGAACATCTGTATGGATGCATAGAGCGTTGCAGAAGAGGCGATGAGTATGCACAACAATGTAGGATAGAACGAATCAATATCGTTGAAATGAACTATACGCGCATTATGGCGCATCAAACGACGAAGACCGTATGCCACTACGACAACAACCAATAATGCCAGGAATAGCAACAGGTGGGTATCTGAAAAGAAATCTATAAACTGGGAAATGGGGTCGTTGGGCGATACGCAAGGCAACATCTCGCTCTCACGAATCCATCCCTGTGTCATCTGGTCGCGCGCCACCTTCACCCATACGGAATCTATCGTATCTGACGAGATGGTCTTGATGTCGGCCACAACAAGGGGATCGCCTTTCGACACATATAGCGTATCGAAAGCCTGAGATCCTGCCTCATCGGAAATGGGCATCTGGCTGGCCTTAACCACGAAGTTATAGTTCTGAGAATAATGATGGGTAGTAAAGAACGACAAGGAGTCTATCTGACGCTCGGTAAGGTCCCATGCGTCAGGCGAAACAGGTCCATGGTTGTAACAGGCAGACAACAACAGGACGATCACACACAACAGGCTATTTTTCACTTTCTCCATAGACATTCATCTGACAATGACGACAATCAAACTCTAAACGAAACCTACGACCATCAGACAATCGCAGAAACAAGGGTTCCCTCCAATGGGCCTTTGTCCCGCCATGTTTCACACAACCGCCAAGCGCATAGCGCAGACAATGGCGACATTGCATCAACAAGGAAGCCTTCTGTCGTGATGACTGGAGTTCGAATGCTTGTTCGGAAGGATGAAGCCCTTGTGAGATATAAAAGTCGCGTGCCTTTGCGTTGGAGATATTATACAGATAGTCATACGGATAAAGGGCCGACACAGACGCGGGAATGTGGGCCGGTAAAACTTTAGACTGACCATCCGCTTGAGGAGTGGACGTCATGAGTTTTTCGACAAGACGCCTGCGCAGATCTGCGAGGAAACTGCTGGGGATGAAATAATTGAAATCATCACTCATCTCCACCTGCTCGCAAAGATAGGGCGTTCCTCCGAGTTTCGAGAGTTGCCTGACGATATTGTCGCGTTGTGGTTTCTCTGAAGCCTGATGCTCACAGGCAATACCTACCGAAACCTCGCCAACCGAGAGATTAAAGCCCTGTTCGTCGGCTGCCAACCGCATGATGATGGGAATCTTGCGTTCTGCACTCGGACGAGAGAGTAGTTTTTCAAATTCCTGGTCGTTATTACGATAGAGTGCCATTCCTGGACGAAGATTCCGAGGCATCTTTTGAGGATAGAGTCTGTTGCCTTCCGCTCGGTTGACACGGAATCCTTCCAGTTCGCGGTCTCCCGTAATGAAACACAATCCGTCACCATTGGCAAATGCAGCAGTTCCTGCAACATTAAAGGAGTTGTTGCGTATCTCTTTCACATATCCCACATACTCGCCCATGGCCTTTGGTGTATCGGGAGAGAAGATGTCTGGTTGGCGTCCATTCAGGAAATAATGTGTAAAACCACGGTTAAAGGTCTTTTTCAGATTGGGTGTGAAGGTATAGCTGCACGTTCCCTTCGAAGCGCGGCAATAGCGATCAGGCTGATTGGCAACAATCTTATTGAGGCGAAGGTTATAGGCAGCCACGACATTTTTTACATAGGTGACATCCTTCAACCTTCCTTCTATCTTGAATGAGGTGGCTCCTGCTTCGACGAGTTGATCGAGCACATCCGCCTGATTGAGGTCTTTCAACGACAAGAGGTGGCGCTGGTGTTCGATTTCGCGTCCTTCTGCATCGACAAGGTCGAATTTCATACGACAGAACTGCGCACACGCTCCACGGTTGGCAGAACGTCCGAAACAGTATTGCGACGCATAGCAGATACCGCTATAGCTGACACACAAGGCTCCATGAACAAACACTTCGAGTTCGACATCTGGCACAGCCTCATGGATGCTTCTGATTTCCTCTACCGATAGTTCGCGTGCCAAGACCACCCGTTGAAATCCCAATTCTGCCAGCCATTTCACCTTATCTGCCGTACGATTGTCGGTCTGTGTTGAGGCATGAAGCGCTATAGGAGGCAACTGGAGTTTGAGCAGTCCCATATCTTGTACGAGAATGGCATCAACCCCCACCCCATGGAGTTCGCGGATAAGTGAGAGCGTGTCGTCGAGTTCACCATCATAAATAATGGTGTTGACCGTCACATAGACTTTTGCACCAAACAGATGGGCATAGTCGCACAACTGTCTGATGTCGTCCACACTATTTCCCACAGCAGCCCTTGCTCCGAAACGTGATGCTCCGATATATACGGCATCGGCCCCATGGTCAATAGCAGCAATACCGCAGGCAAGGTTCTTGGCAGGTGCCAGCAGTTCCAGTTTTCTCATCGTATAGTATTGATATCGAACGGTGTTGCTTGATATACGTAATAGTTGATCCAATTGTTATAAAACAGATTGGCGTGGGCCCTCCATGTGACAAGGGGCTCATTGGATGGATTATTGTCTTTATAATAGTTCTTGGGCAAATCCACATCGTCACGTATGCCACAGTCTCGTCGATACTCCTTGTCAAGAGTATTGGGAGCATATTCCAGATGGCCGGTAATAAAGAATTCTCTACCCTCTCGCGCCATCACAATACTCACTCCGCTTTCCGGTGATTCGGCAATCAGACTCAGCTCATGCTGCTTTTCTATGTCTTCGCGATGAATCTCGGTATGTCGGCTATGCGGCATCTGAAACACATCGTCAAAGCCTCGGAAGATAGGGAGCTTGGACTGTAATGTATGTTGGGGGAATACGCCAAACATTTTCTTGGGCAACTGGTATTTCGGCACTCCGTAATGGTAGTACAATCCCGCCTGCGCAGCCCAGCAGATATATAATGTACTAGTCACGTGCGTACGTGCCCATGAGAATATTTCTGTCATTTCATCCCAATAGGTGACATCTTCAAAATCAAGAGTCTCGACGGGTGCACCGGTAATAATCATGCCATCATAACGCTCCTTGCGCATCTGCTGGAAATCTCTGTAGAACATCATCATGTGTTCGATTGGGGTGTTCTTTGGCGTGTGGCTTCTGAGTTTCATGAAGCTCACTTCCAACTGCAAAGGTGTATTTGAAAGCAGACGGATCAAGTCTGTCTCAGTAGTTATCTTCAATGGCATCAGATTGAGAATCACAATCTTCAACGGGCGGATATCCTGCATGTGGGCGCGTGAATCGTCCATCACAAAAATGTTTTCCTTTTTCAGCAACTCTATTGCCGGTAATTGATCTGGTAATTTTAAAGGCATGTTTCTTTCAGTTTACTTTTTCAACACAATCTTTTTCAATACAATCTTTTTTATATATCCTCAATGGCTCTCAGCAACAGCAACAACACAAGCCGACACGTTGTCGAAACCTCCGGCTGTGATAGCTGCCTCACACAAAGCGTTGGCATCCTTCCCTTCATTGAGTAATTTTTCTATATGTTCATCATCTACCATATCGCTGAGTCCGTCAGAACACAACAGGAAGGTACAACCAGCTTTTACATCATTGGTAAACTCGGTAAAGTCGAGAAACGAGGTGCTACATCCTGCTCCGATACAGTTGGTGATGACGTTGGAATGGCGTTTTACACCAGTCATTACGTTCAGACTGTGGTCTGTCGTGATTTGCTTCAGTTTACCATCTGACAGCATATACAGACGACTGTCTCCGCAGTTCATCCAGAAATAGTTTCCTTCGTAATATAGTATTCCAACGAGTGTGGTACCCATTTCCTGAAGCGTGCGGTCTTCAACACCACGCGAAGAGATGATCTTATTGATGGAAACGAGCCACTCCACCATAGCTTCACACAAGGCACCTTCGCTCAGATGTGCAGGTAGGTCGTGGATGAAGAAATGTAGGTTTCTTAGCGTCTCCTCGCTGGCAACTTCTCCGGCATTATGTCCGCCCATTCCGTCTGCCAAAGCCACAATAAAACGATCCTTGTTTTCTGTAAAGAACTGCAAGTCACAGGCCTCACTCCTTACATACTTGTTTTCCACCAGAATCATATCCTCATTATTGCTTCGAATACATCCGACACGACTCGATGCAGTTATCGTTATCTTACTCATATCTTATCTTATCTTATCTTATCTTATCTTATCATTATTTTATACTTACTTGTAAACTGACATTTGCTATGGTCAGAATATCTCCATTCTTAACAGACATCGGCACATCGGGCAACAGATCCCGTTGGTTCAGCTTCGTTCCGTTTGAAGAATGCTTGTCTATGACACACCATCCAGAATCTTGTTTGAAGAGCAGTTGGGCATGAACACCCGATACATACATGTTGTTGCTGAAGAATTTTGCGTATGGACCTTGGCGGCGTCCTATGACAGCCCCGTTCACTCCTACGATACGGATGGCCAAAGAAGAGTTGTATAACAACAGCATGGGCATTCCCTTGATTTGCGGGACATCGTTGGGAATTGTTTCCATATTGCCCTTCGTTGCCTGACCGATGCTTACCGACTGGCTGACAAACGACGTTGACAAGGAGGTCATATTATTGCGCTTTTCCCGCTTCTTCTGTAATTCATCGTAACTGATCATCAGACCGCCACAATGGGTACAGCGATGACCCAGTCCTACCCTACCACAACTGCTGCAATAGAGTAATGCCTGACCACATTGATCGCAGAAGCGCGAATCGTCGTCAATCTCTTCTTTACAATTAGGACATATTATCATAATTTCTTTTCTACGTAGATTCTTATTTTATTTGCAATTCCCCTCACGACCTACACGTCACAGATGTCTTCTGGCATAATGGTCTGATAGGTTTCTTTGGTCACCTCCTGCATACCGCTGACTCTGACGGAGAGTTGCTGGATGGTTGCATCGAGCAGGTTGCGCATTTCTCGTGCATTACCGAAATTCTGATCCTTCGATACCACTTTTCTGCAGATCAGGTCCATCAACTTAAATTCAGCTGCTGGCGACAAGGTGTAATTGTCTTTCTGTGCCATCTTCTTGAAAATGGCCTGCAACTCGTCTTCATTATAGTCGTCTATCTGCATCTTATGTGTGAAACGGCTGGCAAGACCTGGATTGGTCATCATGAAATTTTCCATCTGATCCTTATAGCCTGCAGCAATAACCACAAACTTGCCACGGTCGTCTTCCATCCGTTTCATCAACGTATCGATGGCTTCCTTACCATACTGGTCGTTTTCTGCCGATAGCGTATAGGCTTCGTCGATAAACAGGATGCCGCCCATGGCTTTGTCACACATATTATTGACGATCTTGGGAGTCTCGCCCATGTATTTTCCTACCAACGTGGCACGACTCACTTCCACCACGTGACTTGTCGGGAGAATCTCCATGCTTTGCAACACTTCTCCCATCTTACGGGCGATAGTGGTCTTTCCCGTTCCGGGATTACCCATCAGGATGAAGTTCATAGACATCTGCTGCACTTTTCCTGCGCCCATGGCGGCACGTTGCTTCATGAACATGCTCTGTACTGCCAGACGACGGATCATGTTCTTGACCGAACGCATGCCCACAAACTCGTCCAGTTCTGACAATACTTCGTCCAATGGGCGTGCTTGCTCGTTACGTCCGTCTGCCAAATCGTCTTCCACGATTTTGAACATATCTTCCTGATTGAAATTCGGATCGCTCATCTGTTTCATCAGGCGCTGGCATTGTTTCTCTACTGCCGAGTCGAAAAGGCGGCGTGCCTCTCGCGCATTACCGAAATTCTTATCCCGTCGCAGATACATCTGCTCAAACTGCCGGTGAATGGCGTTGGTGGTTGATGCATCGATGGTGAATTTCTTTGCCGTCGCCATATTGATGAATATCTGCGTCAACTCATCAGGCGTATAATCGTCGAAATGGATGGTCTGGGTAAAACGACTCTTCAGTCCGGGGTTAGAACTGATGAAATCATGCATCTGGTCCGTATATCCGGCAACAATACAGATGAACTTTCCACGGTCATCCTCCAAACGCTTCAACAGGGTGTCTATGGCTTCACTACCGAATGTGTCGGCATCGCTGGTCTTGAGCGTATAGGCCTCGTCGATAAACAATACGCCTCCCAAGGCTGAATCGATCACCTGGTTGGTCTTAATAGCTGTCTGTCCGGAATAGCCCGCTACGAGTTTGCTGCGGTCGGCTTCTACAAGCTGACCTTTCGACAGGATTCCGAGTGTACGAAACACATCTGCCATGATGCGAGCAACGGTAGTCTTACCGGTTCCCGGATTTCCTGTAAACACATAGTGTTTTCCCTGGAATGTATCCGTCTCTCCACGGCGAATCTGCAGATTGAGAAACGAGACAAGATTGGAAATCTCCTGTTTTACCGCAGCAAGACCCACCATGCCATGGAGCTTCTCGAGACAGTCGTCGTAGTTGACACTCTTGGGAGCCTGATAGGGAATATCCACCTGCTCTATCGTCATCAACTGCTGATTGTCGAGACTGTTGATGTCAAGGCGTTGCAGACGTTCTGCCTGACGGGTACAGATTTTGTCAAACAACTGACGCATCGTGCGGCCGTTGGCAAAATCCTTGTCGCGCGACTGATACATCTCCTTGATCATCTTGCGCGCCAATCCTTCTGCCGCCTCGCTAAATTCGTATTTCTTCTCCTTGGCAAACATGTTCATGATGTCGAAAAGTTGCTCTGGAGAGTAGTCTTCTATATTCAGGAAATAGCTGAATCGACTTCTGAAACCCACGTTGATACGGAACAGATTTTCCATCTCCGACCGATAACCTGCAGCAATAACAACAAATTTGCCGCGGTCGTCCTCCATTCGTTTCATCAGCTGTTCAAGGGCCTGCGCTCCTTGCGTGTCGCGCTCGCCCGTCTGACTGAGTGGCGCCAGCGTATAGGCTTCGTCCACGAAAAGGATGCCGCCCATGGCCTTATCACACAGGCGATCTACGATCTTCGGAGTCTCGCCCTGGTATGGACTCACCATCTTCGACCGGTCGGCTTCTACCACATGACCGCTGTCGAGATAACCTATCGACTCCAGTATCTCGCCCAGTTTCCGGGCGATGGTCGTCTTACCGGTTCCGGGATTACCCGTCAGCACGATATGTATGCCGGCTTTCTCTTGATCGCCGAGTCCCCGTTGTGCACGTTCCACACTATTCTTCACGCTATAGGCAATCTCGCGCACGGTCTTCTTGACTTCATCCATTCCGATGAAGCAGTCTAGGTCTTTGAGAATGTCATCCACAGAACGTTCTGCAGGAACATATCCTCTGATGTCACACTCCTCAACGGTATCGGCTTGGGCTCCCCTGCTGATGAAAGAGGTGAAGATATCTTCTGCGGTCTTCACGGCAAGATGTCCGTATCCGAAGGTCTCGTCCTTGATCTTCAGTTGATACTGGAAGAACCGTTGCAACTTATGATCTGCAGCCTGGGTAAAGGAGGTTATGGCGTATTTCTTCCGTAACTCCAGTTTACAGATCTCACAGAGTTCTGCATAGCCTGGTGCAGGCAACCGGAAAGTATATTTGAAGCGGTTCTGCGCCGCAGGATTATTGCTCAGGAAGTCGTCAAGTCCCTTGGGAAGTCCCGAAATGATCACGATAGGATTCTCGTTCCATTTGTCCATTTCCACAAACAACTTGTCGAGCGGGTTGACCTGATTGGAATAACGGTCTGGCAACAGTTTCTGTACGTTGTCAAAGAAGAGAATACCGTTGCGCGCCTTTTTCACATTATCGTCCCATTTATCCACAAAACGCTGGTAATCCACGGCGTCAACCATGGTCAACTTGGGTTTCTCGATAATCTTATGTTGATAGAAATAGTCGCGAATGACCTCGGCCAAGGCGGTCTTTCCCGTACCTGTCTCACCAATAATAATGGTATTGATGCTCAACCGGATATTGACAATATCCTTGCGCGATTGTAAATAGGTATAGGTATCTACTACGGTCTTCAACTGACGCTTCACCTCGTCAAGACCGACCATGCGGTCAAGCACGTGTTTTGTGGCAAGAGGTTGGCCGCACCACTTGCAGAATTTCGCTATCGAGCGATTTTCTTTATGACATTTCTCACAGACCATAATTATTCTACATCTCTTTGCAACTGATTGACAACTTTGGTAGGATTGAGCCGCCAGTTGTCCAAATCAGGATTCTTCACATTCAATAGCTTCGGACTATAGACCAGCAGTTCCATGACCATGATGAGCACCATGACAGACCACAGCAGGTAGTGGGCTACCGACTCTCCGCTGATGGAACGTATCTGATTGGAGACATCGTCCAACAGTCCGAACTTAGAACCCTTAAACCGATAACTCTTCTGTCTGAAGGTGAAGTACAAGGGTTCCAGCAGGGAGGTCTTGATGTCGTCGTCCATCACCTCGTCTATCAGGTTTCCGTCATTACGTCTTTCCTTCCGGTAGTCGGTAAAATAGCAGATGGCCATATATACGGCTGTAATGACGATTACTACCGGGACAAACATAGCGGGGGCCGTTTTCTGCGTATGCCGCAGAATGGCCACAGGAATATAGGTAGAGAAGAGTCCCAGACTTCCCCATAATGCCGAGAGCACGAATCCGAAACCGTGGAAATAGGCTCTCATGGCTATGATAAGTGCCATGATTCCTCCCACAGGCAGTACGATGGTGAGTCCGGCATGTTCCAGCAAATACTCGCGTCCGCTGATGCCGCAGACCGCCAGCATCAGAACCCACAGTACGCATAGCGCATAAAAGACCATGCGCAACATGCGTTCCTTCATATTGGCGCGGATATAATCGCCATGCACGCGTTCAAATTTCTGCGCGGTTTGTGTTTTCGCCTCACAATACCTTTTATAATAGGTCTGCGTCTGGTCTATCTCTCCTAACGCCAGGATCCATTGTTCCAGACTCCGTTCGTAACTGTATGACTCGCGGAAGTCTTCTTTCGGATTCTCGTGGTAGAAGATCGACATCCATTGCTTCAACGCACCCCGTTGGAGTTCGCCAATGAGTACTGTACGTTTCCCATACTGCTGCATCGCCTTGACATCATGCAGTTCGATACCGTCCTCCAACATATAGGTTGGACAGACGCCGAGCATCATGCAGAAGCGATAGGCTGCCGTACGGAGGTCGTAAACTCCCAGGCGTTCGGTATTCTCATCGCTCGACATGTCGAAACATGAACGTGCCATATTGATTTGTTCCATCCATCCGTGCAACTGTGCAAAATAATGGAATCGGCCGTCGGGGTCTGAGTAATCGGCTATGGCTGCCGCAAAATCCTCATCATTACTATGCTGGGTATCGTGAAGCAAAGCGAGAAGACAGGCGCCAACGGCATCTGGAGTTTGTGCTTCGCGCAGGTCGAATGCCGCGTTGCGGTCGATATTATACAACACCTTATACCCCAGCGCCTTTGAAGGCTGCTGTCCTTCTGTCATGATGCGCAACGACTCACAGGCCATGCGATCTTCGTGTGCATACATCCACGACAGCAGGCGTCCGTCGCTCAGCGCCATCCATTCGTCGTCTGTACAGTCTTCATACCCGTAGGCTCTGACGATTTCCGAGATGTTGGATGATGGATATTTCGGAAGAAACGGTATTTCGCTATCTACCTCATAGGCCAACTGGAGTATCGCCTTACGCGAGTCTAAGTGGCTGTCTTCGCGGAAATAACTTCTGAGGCGTTCAATATTAGCTGTTGAATGGCTTTCAAGATACAGGAACAGGCTGTCATTTTCGTTCTTCAGGGCCAGCGCATATTCATCGGAGGCTGCAAGTACAGAGATGACCACACTGTGAAGGTTGTCACATAGCTTGCCTCGGAGGTCCCGATACGGATAGGTAGGCTCCATGGCGTAGATGGCCGACATCAGACCTGCTGTCTGATCGACAGGATAGCGATTGCTGACGATATCCTTCAACGTAGCGCTAAGTTTTACGTTGCCACATTGTTCCAACCAACTGGTAATGTGACCGTTATAGAGATAGTTGATGGCAAGTTTCTCGTTATCTACCAACAAGGGGATGAGTTCATGCACATTATCCGCCACAAGGTTGCGCTCTGGATCTACCACGAAACTGCGATATTTCAGAAGTGGCGATGAAATATCCACGGGGACATTCTCTCCCAGGAACCAGCGCTCCACATGATCGTAGTCCCATCTGCTCTTTGGGTTGACAGCCGTCAGACCCAGTACGATCATCTTGACGCGTTCTGGCAGTTCGTTGATTCTTGGCAGACGTCCTTCGTTTTTCTTGCGCATCATCACGCGCTCATTTTGGCTGAACGGACTCTCTCCGAGCCACAGGGTCATCAAGGCGATTCCCAGCGAGTAGCTATCTACCGAAGGCGTAATCTCCACCTGGCCGTCAATCACGTCGTTATACATCTCCGGTGCTGCATAGGCAGGGGTACGCGCTTGTGTGGTCTTATGCATATCTTCATCGTCACGTATCACACTTGAGATGCCGAAGTCGCCCAGCACCAATTGCGTGTGATTCTCATCGCGGAAGAAGAAATTACTAGGTTTGATGTCTTTGTGGATGATATTGCTGTTGTGGCAATATTCCAAGGCTGCTGCGGCTTGCAGGGCAATACGTCTGAACTGATTGAAGTTACCGTCAAGGTCGTATTCTCCAAGATTACCTCCTCGCAGATATTCCATCAGTTCGTAGTCTCGGTTTTTGCCGTCAACGTATGTCTTGCCGTAATCCTGCACTTTGACAACCATTTCCATGTCAAAGTTCTGAATGATGCGCATCAACGTCTTGTTGATGCTGAAGTTGGGGTAATAGAGTTTCAGCACCTTCTCCCCTTCTCCGTCTTTCACCAGAAACACCTGTGCTTCACCAGAATGGTCGCTCAGACATTTGATATTCTGATAACATTTGCCTTTGAGAATGAAATCTCCTGTCTTTTCTTCATCGTCATTGGCAATTCTATTGGTACGAATGGTTTGGTCATCCGCCATGGCAGATGCCTGTACACGAAACGTTGCCTGTTGGACCTGTTGTGTCTGTTCCGGATTTACGATGGTCTTGTCTGTCATTTCTTATCATCTTTTATGTCGGAACTGTTCTTTTTTCCCAATACCACCCATTTGCCTCCAAGCTGTGGCTTGGCACATCCGCAAGGACTGCTGTGCATGGCGTGTTTATAGTTGCATACCCACGCGAGGCGTATGCCTTGTGGCTTGCAGGCCATAGTGTAGTTTCTGGCCATGATAGGCGACTCGGTAGGTCTGGTTGCAAGTTTTTCCAACGCTTCTGCCAGCGCCTCCATATTTTGCTGTTTCAACTGCTCCAACTGTTTATCGGTCATGCGGTTGCGCGATGGAATCACGATGTCTTCCTCAGGCATCCCCGAGTCTTTCGCGAGAAGCGTCAACACGCGTTTTCTCAACTCATCGTTCTTTTTGTCGCGCAGACGGTCTTTCTCCGTACAGGCAGGCAGGATGCTTTCCAGAAGGTTGTACTCCTTGACGATCTCTTGCAGATGGATATAATCGGGCTCTTTCTGCAATCGCTTCACCATCTCCTTGGCTTCTGCCGTCAGCGGAGTGCCGCATTTCTTGCAGAAAGCAAAATCGTTCATCGTATGACAGGTCGGACAAACCAGTCCTCCTCTCGGACTTCCACATTCGGGACAGTAGGCTTCGTTGCCGTGGAGCGCATAGCCGCAGTACGAACAAACGTCTTTGCGCACATACCGATGGCAGGTCTCACAGAAATCTGCTCCTGGGTCCATTTCTGCCCCGCAATAGGGACACGTAAGTTTTCCTATGGGTTGTCCACATTGTGCACAAAAGATGGATTCTTCTTCATTTTCTGCGCCGCAATACGGACATACTTTGACTTTGGCACGCAAGGTTAGCATTTCCGCCTGCTGCAAAACCTGATCTTCTTGGAGTTCTTGGCTTGGCAACATTTCCTGCGGACGTACTGTGCGCTGGTTTTGGTTTTTAATTGTCTGGTTATCTTCTATCATTACTACAAACGTTGTAATATTGTTGCAAAGATACTTATTTTTTTTGAAAATATACTAAAAAAACCGCTGTAAATTATCATCTACAGCGGTTTTTCTTATAATTTCTTTTTGTTAATGCCTCAAATCGGGTGTTTACCAGAGTTCCAAACGTTCTGATTTCGGAATAAACATCTTATCGCCTTCCTTGATGCCGAATGCCTCATACCACATGTCGATATGGGGAAGCGCACCATTCACACGCCAACGACTGAGGGAGTGTGGGTCGCTCTTGGTGCGGTTGCGGATTTCGGCTTCATTGATATTTCCTGCCCATACTCCTGCGTAGGCGAGGAAGAAGCGTTGCTCAGGTGTCAGTCCGTCGATCACGGGGAGGGCCTGGGTCTTGGTGGCGTTCTTCAGCGCGTAATAGGCCACCTGCAGACCGCCATGGTCGGCCAGGTTCTCACCAAGGGTCAGACGTCCGTTGGCATTCAGGTCGGGCAATACTTTGATATTGTTGAAGAATTCCACATAGCGGTCGGTACGTTCCGTAAAATTCTTCCCATCCTCAGCCTTCCACCAGTCATGCATATTACCGTCTTTGTCGTATTGTCGTCCCTGGTCGTCAAATCCATGGGTCATTTCGTGACCGATGACCACGCCGATCGCACCATAGTTGAAGGCGTCGTCTGCCTCTGGGTCAAAGAACGGGGGCTGAAGGATGCCGGCAGGGAAACAGATTTCGTTGGTGGTTGGATTATAATAGGCGTTGACGGTCTGCGGATTCATATACCAGTCGTCTTTGTCAACAGGCTTTCCTGCGGTATGGTTGATCTGCCATTTGTTCCAGAAGCGGTTACATTCCTTCATATTGTCATAATACGATTTCGACGGATCAATAGTCAGCTCGCTCATATCGGTCCATTTGTCAGGATATCCTATCTTGACATAGAAGGTGTTGAGTTTCAACAAGGCATTCACCTTGGTACTGTCGTCCATCCAGGTTTGTGCGGCAATACGCTCGCCCAGGGCGATACGGAGGTTTTCCACCAAGGTGGTCATGCGCTTCTTAGAAGAGGCGGGGAAATACTTCTCTGTATAGATCTTTCCAAGGGCCTCACCCATCACGCCTTCCACCTGCGAGGTGGCTCTGCGCCAGAGGGGATGGTTTTCCTTGCGTCCTGCCATCACCTTGCCGTAGAAATCGAAACTGGCTTGTGCGGCTTCGTCGTTCAGCAGGTTGGCGGCGCCGTTGATGATGCGCCATTCCATCCAGTCGCGGTATGCCGGAGCTGAGAGACCGGCAATCACTTTGTCGGCACCTGCCATGAAGTCGGGCTGGCCTACGACGAGTGTCTGCAGGTATTTGCTGTCTATGCCTTTGGCATTCATCAGCTGTTCCAGTTGCAGATGGGGGTATTTGCTATGAAACTCCTGGAGCGTCATCTTGTTGTAGTTGGCTTTCGGGTCACGCAGCTGGGTGTTTGATCGTGATACTTTCGCCAAAGCCATCTCTATCTTCATGACGTTCTGCATCTTCTTCTGTGCCGCACCCGTCTTGAATCCGAAGAGTCGGAACATTTTCACGATGTGGAGCTTGTACGCCTCACGGATTTTTGTCGTGGCAGGATCATTCTCCAGATAGTAGTCTTTCTGTCCGAGGGTCAGTCCGCCTTGGTTGACGCCGAGGATGTTTTGCGTAGCATTCATCTCGTCGGCTCCGATACCGGCGCCATAGAACATAGGTGCTCCTGCGGGCATCATTTCCTTTTGGATGGCAAAGAGCTGACTGGTGGTCTTGGCGGCTTCAAGGCGCTTGAGGATGGGCTGTACGGGCGAGAGTCCGTCTTTTTCTCTGCGGTCTGTATCTACAGCCATTTTGTAAAGGTCGCTTAACTTACGCTCTACCGTTCCTTCGGCATAGCTGTTCTCTTGCAGCTCCTTCAGGATGCCGTTGATGCGCTTGGTATTGTTTTCTGCCAGGCGGTCAAAACTTCCATAGCGTGAATAGGCTGCCGGCAGAGGGTTGGCTTTCATCCATCCGCCACAGGCATAAGTGAAGAAATCGTCTCCAGGACGGGCACTCTGATCCATGTCGGCCAGAGACAATCCCGATTTCAGTTGTTGCTGGGCCATCGAAGGAATGGCCATCGTTGTAACTGCCATCATTAGAAGTAATTTTTTCATTTTCATAATATTATTGATCTTTGTTCGTCATTTCGTTAATGCGTCATACGCTTCTGAGAGTTGTTCCCAGCGCTCCACTTCTTCGTCGAGGGCTGCCTTGATATTGGTATATTCGGTCACCAGTTCCATATTGGATGCCTGTGCGGGGTCCATGAGGAGTTGGTCCAACTGTTTCAGGCGGTCTTCCATCTCGCTGATCTTCTTCTCCGAAGCGGCTACGGCCTTTTCTGCCTTACTGATCTTCTTCTGCTGTTCTTTGCGTTCGGCATACGACAGGGCTGGCGATTTTTCGTCTGATTTTTTCTCTGTTGCCTTGGGCGTCTTTTCTGCCGCAGGCTTTATTTCCAACTGGCTCAGTTCGTCAATACGCTTCGACTGTAGGAAATCGTAGATGCCTCCGAGGTGTTCTCTGATGCGTCCTCCGCCAAACTCATAGACCTTGGTGACCAGGCCGTCAAGGAATTCACGGTCGTGGCTCACGATGATGGCTGTGCCGTCGAAGGCCTTGATGGCTTCCTTCAACACGTCTTTCGAGGGCATGTCGAGGTGGTTGGTGGGCTCGTCGAGGATCAACAGGTTGACGGGTTCGAGCAACAGCCGGATCATGGCCAGACGACTGCGTTCGCCGCCACTCAACACCTTCACTTTCTTGTCAGATGCTTCGCCTCCAAACATGAAAGCGCCGAGGATGTCGTTGATCTTCAGTCTGACCTCTCCTTTTGCCACACGGTCTATCGTTTCAAATACGGAGAGCGACTCGTCGAGGAGCTGGGCTTGGTTCTGTGCGAAATAGCCGATCTGTACGTTATGCCCTATCTTCAACATACCGTCGTAGGGTATCTCGCCCATGATACATTTCACGAGGGTTGACTTTCCTTCGCCGTTCTTGCCCACAAAAGCCACCTTCTCCCCTCTTTTGATGGTCAGGTTGACATGCGAGAATACGGTATGGGCGCCATAGTCTTTCCTGACGTCCTCACAGATGACGGGATAGTCGCCGCTTCGCAGACAGGGTGGGAATTTCAGGTGCATGGCGGAGTTATCCACCTCATCCACCTCGATAGGTACTATCTTCTCCAGTTGTTTCACCTTCTGCTGCACCTGTACGGCTTTGGTGGCCTGATAGCGGAAGCGCTCGATAAAGGCGCGCATCTCGGCTATCTCCTTCTGCTGGTTCTCGTAGGCACGCTGCTGTTGTTCGCGGCGTTCCTTTCTAAGCACCATATATTCATCGTAGCGCACCTTATAGTCTATGATGTGTCCACACGATATCTCTAAGGTGCGATTAGACACATGGTTGATAAAGGCGCGGTCGTGACTGACCAATACTACGGCTTTCGCACTTTGTGCAAGAAACTGCTCCAACCATTGTATCGACTCGATGTCGAGGTGGTTGGTAGGCTCGTCGAGCAACAGCACGTCGGGCTTCTGCAACAGAATCTTTGCCAGTTCGATACGCATGCGCCAACCTCCTGAGAACTCGCGTGTGGGACGATCGAAGTCTGTTCTTACAAAACCGAGACCTGTCAGGGTGCGTTCCACTTCGGCATCATTACTGTCCGCTCCCATCATCATGTAGCGGTCGTGCTCCTGCGTGAAGCGTTCCACCAGCGCCAAATAACTTTCGCTCTCGTAGTCCGTACGTTCTGCGAGTTCGCGATTGAGTTTGTCTATCAACTGTTGCTGTCGTGTGACATTGGCGAAGGCTTTCATCGCCTCTTCTTTCACGGTCGTATCATCCTGCAACACCATCACCTGTGGCAGATAGCCGATAGTGGTGTCGGAGGGCACGTTGACAGTTCCTGCCGTAGGATGCTGCAAGCCACACAGTATTTTCAAGAGCGTTGATTTACCAGCTCCGTTCTTACCCACAAGGGCAATACGGTCGCGGTCGTTGACCACAAAACTGGCATTCTGGAAGAGGGGTTTGACCCCAAACTCCACCTGTAATCCTTCTACTGATATCATTCTATTTATATTTACCATGCAAAGTTACAAAATTATTCCCGTATTCCCACCGAAAAGGTCGCACGGATTACAAGGAAATTTTTATCCACGGATTACACGGAGTACACGGAGTGTTTAGGTTATTAGGTTAGTGGTTAAAGGTTAAAGGTTAGAGTTTAAAGGTTAAAGGTTAAAGGTTAGAGATTATTTTTAAGATTTTCGTAGGATGACAAACCTCAGACTTCAGACCTCAGACTTCAGACTTCATCTTAGTTAAAGATTTTGTTCAAGATTCTAGTTTAGATTTCGAGCCGTAAGGCGATCCCCATAAAACCCCTTCCCAAAAGCGAGGTATTCGAGCGCATTATGTTTAGGATTTTTGTTTAAGATTATTATTTCCGTCTAATTCCGTCTAAATTCCGATGATAAAAAATATTTCTTGCCGTAGGCAACATCTTAAACAAGATTTCCCCCAAAGATTTCTTGCGAAGCAACCCCAAAAAATCCACGGAACACACGGAGAACACGGATTCTAGTTAAAGATTCTTGTAAAGATTATAGTTTAGATTTCGAGCCGTAGGCGATCCCCATAAAAACCCTTCCCAGAAGCGAGGTATTCGAGCGCATTTTCAGTCAGGATTTTCGTTAATGATTATATTTTTAGTTGCCTGTCGGCAAGAAATCTTAGAGGAAATCTTTGGTAAAAATCTAAGGACCTAAACGGTCCAGAAATCTATTTAAGATTCTATTTCCTTAAAATATTTCTTGCCGTAGGCAATATCTTAAACAAGATTTCCTCCAAAACATCTTGCGAAGCAATCCAAAAAACATCCGTCTAATATCCGTCTAAATTCCGATGATAAAAAATATTTCTTGCGAAGCAATATCTTAAACAGGATTTCCTCCAAAGATTTCTTGCCGTAGGCAACTAAAAAAAATCCACGGAACACACAGAACACACGGAAATTTTTTATCCACGGAACACACAGAACACACGGAAATTTTTTATCCACGGATTACACAGAACACACGGAAAAGATTATATTTTTAGTTGCCTGCCAGCAAAAGAATAAATCCGTGTGAGATAAAAAAAGCAGGAACACCTTGCGAGTATTCCTGCATTTTTTCGTTCTCTTACGAGAATAAGACTTTACTTAACCTTCTCGACGATAGCCTTGAAAGCCTCAGGGTTGTTGACAGCGAGGTCAGCAAGCACCTTACGGTTGATTTCAATACCAGCCTGAGCGAGCTTGCCCATCAGAGCAGAGTAGCTCAAACCTTCGATACGGGCAGCAGCGTTGATACGCTGAATCCACAGAGCGCGGAAATTGCGTTTCTTGTTCTTACGGTCGCGGTAAGCGTAGGTAAGACCCTTTTCCCATGTGTTCTTCGCTACTGTCCAAACATTCTTGCGGGCACCAAAGTAACCGCGAGTGAGTTTCAGAATTCTTTTACGTTTTGCTCTTGAAGCAACGTGATTTACTGATCTTGGCATAGTTTTCTTCTTACTTTAATGTTTGACAATAGGTGAATTAACGGAGACACAACAGGTCACGAACCTGCTTCAAGTTGCTGTTGTCCACGATAGCCTGGTGAACCAGGTTACGCTTCTGCTTCTTAGTTTTCTTAGTCAGAATGTGACTGTGGTAAGCATGGTGTCTCTTGATCTTACCTGTACCGGTGAAACGAAATCTCTTCTTTGCGCCGGAATTTGTCTTTACTTTTGGCATTGTTTTGTTATTTAATTGTTATTTAATAATATGGTGGCAACGCATATACCGGGCGTTACGCACCTGTTTTCGTTCAGATATTGTTTTTCAACTTTTCGAGAGCGTCTGCGCTAATCTTGGCGTTTGCCAGCATACCGCTTTTCGTTTCCACGCGCTCTTTGGCCTGCTGCTGCTCTGCCTCTTTGATCTCGGCTGCAGAAGCCTCTCTGTCGCGAGCCTGTTGACTCTTCTTGGCCACACCTGCTTTCTTAGGAGCGAGATAGATAAACATCTTCTTACCTTCGAGTGAAGGCATGTGTTCTACCTTACCGTATTCCTCCAGATCGTTTGCGAAACGCAACAGGAGCACTTCTCCTTGTTCCTTAAACAGGATAGAACGTCCACGGAAGAATACGTATGCGCGTACCTTATTACCATCTTCCAGGAATTCCTTGGCGTGCTTCAGCTTAAACTGGTAGTCGTGCTCATCGGTCTGAGGTCCGAAGCGAATCTCCTTCACTTCCACCTTCACCTGCTTGGCTTTCATTTCCTTCTGACGCTTCTTCTGCTGATAGAGGAACTTCGAATAGTCGATAATGCGACAAACGGGAGGGTTGGCATTTGGGGATATCTCAACGAGGTCAACGCCCTCTGCACGAGCCATATCCAATGCTTGACGAGTGGGAACTACTGTTGATCCGTCGTCTCCCACAATACGTACCTCACGCACACGAATCTGTTCGTTGACGCGGTACTGATTCTTCATGTTGTCATTCTTCATCGACTATATTTTCGGTGTAATTACTCAAATTGGCTGCAAAGTTACTGTTTTTATTCGGACTAACAAAACTTTTCGCATTATTTTTTCATTATTTCTCACATATTTTTATTCCCTACCCTATTTTGTCGCACAAGGAGCGTTTTAGGTTAAAGGTAAAAGGTTAAAGGTTAAAGGTTAAAGGTTAGAGATTCTAGTTAAAGATTTTGTTCAAGATTCTTGTTTAGATTTCGAGCATCTCCGATGCGATCCATAATAAAGTCCTTCCCAAAAGCGAGGAACTCGAGCGCATTTTCAGTCGAGATTTTTATTTAAAGATTTTATTTCCGTCTAATATCCGTTTAAATTCCGATGATTATTTCTGGCCAAAGGCCATATTTCATTAAAGATTTCCTCCAAAGATTTCTTGCCGTAGGCAACATCTTAAAAATGATTTCCTCCAAAGATTTCTAGCCTTCAGGCTACCCCCCAAAAACATCCGTCTAACATCCGTTTAAATTGGCATACGCCTTTGTTTTCTCGCCATGGCATAATTAAAGCGAGCTTTATTCTGCTCATGGCTTAACGAAAACAATCCGATAATGATTGATTTCTGGCCAAAGGCCATATTTTTTATTAAAGATTTCCTCCAAAGATTTCTTGCCGTAGGCAACTAAAATCCGCGGAACACAAATAAAATCTGTGTCATCCGTGTCCTCCGTGGATAAAGAATACAGCGCCCCTTGACAACAAGGAGCGCTGTGACGATGAAGGAATTATGGTTAAGAAGAAAACGGAAGACTAACCCTCCAGACCTCCGCCACCAGGCTGTTCAGTACCCTGGTCGCTTCCACCGGGCTTCTGCTCAGTACCCTGGTCACCGCTGCCAGGATTGGTAGTAGAACCGGTATCCTCGCCGTCCACATTAGGAGCATCGATGGAGTCAGGCAACTTGATGTTAAACTCCTTGTCCATGTACTTAAACAACACCTGGTTGACGTTAGAGAAGGCGAAGGTGCGTTTCAGCTTCAGGGCATACTGGTAGATAGGAGTACCCTTGATGCCGTTCTTCTCGTTCGGGCGGTTAGCCTTAAGCCATGCGCTGCTGGCAGCCTGCTGTTTGGCGAACTTCTCGCGCTGCAGCTTCTGCTTCTCAGTAGCAGGACCCTTGTATGGGTTGGCGAGTTTGGCGAGATGGATTTTGTTACTGGACTTGTTAGTGGCGAAGTAGTCGTTAGACTTGTTACCATACTTACCACTGATACCTTTGATGATGTCGATTGCTTGAATTGTAGCCATAATAATTGTGTTTTTTAAGGTTAATAACTGAACTTTCGCATGTGGGGAAGTTAAGGGAAGTTAGGGAAGTTAGAGAGAAGTTAAGAGAGAAATGTCCTACGTCTTACGGAAAAAAGCTATTGTCTCTTAACTTCCCGAACGACCGTAGGGAGTGATAACTTCTTTAACTTCAATCAATTCCCTCAGTTGCGCATGTGGTTGTCAGATGCCGACGCAACTCTGAACGCCGAGTGTGGCGAGGAGTGCTGTGATCACGCTTACGATAAACTGGAGTACAGTCTTGAGCGTTTCTTTGTTTTTTGTGTTACTCATGGTATTAGATCATTAAAGTTACTTACTTGGCTGTTGCCACCTGCTACATTCGGGGCGCCTCCGAGATGCGTTCGGCTTCTGCCAGCCTTTTTTGTTTCTGTTGCAAAGATACAACATCCCCAAAAATCAATCATACGTTTCTATACGTTTCCTGCGATTCGAGGACATTTTCTTTTAAATTCCTGAACTTTCGCATGTGGGGAAGTTAAGGGAAGTTAGGGAAGTTAGAGAGAAGTTAAGGGACAAATGTCCTACGTCTTACGGCAAAAGGTTAAAGGTTATGTTTCGTGTTGCTTGTGCAAGAAATCTTGGAGGAAATCTTCATGTAAAATCTGAGGACCTAAACGGCCCAGAAATCTATTTAAGATAGCTATCTCCCTAAAATATTTCTTGCGAAGCAACATCTTAAACAGGATTTCCCCAAAAGATTTCTAGCCTTCAGGCTACCCAAAAAAAAATCCACGGATCACACGGAGAACACGGATTATAGTTAAAGATTTTGTTCAAGATTTTCGTTAAGATTTCGAGCCTGTAAGGCGATCCATAATAAAACCCTCCCCAGAAGCGAGGTATTCGAGCGCATTTTCAGTCAGGATTTTTGTTAATGATTATATTTTTAGTTGCCTGTCGGCAAGAAATCTTAGAGGAAATCTTTGGTAAAAATCTAAGGACCTAAACGGTCCAGAAATCTATTTAAGATTCTATTTCCTTAAAATATTTCTTGCCGTAGGCAACATCTTATTAAAAAAGATTTCCTCCAAAGATTTCTAGCCTTCAGGCTACCCAAAAATTCATCCGTCTAATATCCGTCTAAATTCCGATGATCCGATGATCCGATGATCCGATGGATCACGGCCCACCCAGGTATTCCACGATGAGTCTGACCTCACGTGCCGAAAACCACTTACTCGTTTTCCTGTACCCCTGCTTCGCAAGGGCAGCCGTCAGGGGCTGACAGCGGCAGATCCATGACATCAGGCGGTTGACCGCCGTGTGCGGCGTGGCAGACGGGAAATATCTGAGCGCCAAATCTTTTTTGGTATAAGACCGAATTTCAAAATCGTTCATAGCGTGTTGTTGTTAACTGAACTTTCGCATGTGGGGAAGTTAAGGGAAGTTAGGGAGAAGTTAAGGGACAAATGTCCTACGTCTTACGGCAAAAGGCTATTGTCTCTTAACTTCCCGAACGACCGTAGGGAGTGATCACTTCCATTTTATGGCACCTTTTCTCGCCATGACAGAATTAAAGCGAGCTTTATTCTGCTCATTTGGCTTAACGAAAACGTTGGATTTCATCCTTCGTTTTCTCGCCATGGCAGAATTAAAGCGAGCTTTATTCTGCTCATTTGGCTTAACGAAAACGTTGGATTTCATCCTTCGTTTTCTCGCCATGACAGAATTAAAGCGAGCTTTATTCTGCTCATTTGGCTTAACGAAAACGTTCTTTTACTTCAATCAATTCCCTCAGTTGCGAAACTTGAATTGTTAATAGATGAAACATAATAATCAGAGAAATCCTTGCACCCTGCCGGCAACTGGTGGTGATGGAGCGTCGGCAATACCTCACGCAACTGCATGAAGAGACGCTCACCAGGCGCATCGCGGTCGGGAAACATGTGGAACGACGTACCCAACCGGTTTGCCAGATCGCTCAACAACTCCTTGTCTGCCACGGAGAGCAAGGTGGCAGACGGAATCGCCACCGCCTTATGACCCGCCGAGAGCATCGCCCAACAGTCGGAGCATCCCTCCGTGATGTAGAGCGGTTCCTCAGGCCGCAGCATCGCCACCACAGGCAGGTTGTAGATCGTGCAGCGAGCCCCGTAGGGGAAGCGGAAGCGCGGCGTCACGTCCCCCTTGTGGTAGTCGAGGTTGCGGTTCTGCAAACCGATGAGCAGCCCCGTCGTGTCGAAATACGGCGTCTGCAACCAATGGATGCCCAGACGGTCGGTCCACGACGACAGGCGACACCAGCGCACCACACGCGGATTGATCTTCCGTTCGGCAAACAGGAACTGTTGCGCCTCGCTGCTCAACCACGGATGTTCGAAGTTACGGGCATAGCGCGAGGCATCAAACGGCCTCATGGCTTTCTCCGCCACAGGCGTGCGCGGTCGGTATTCGTCGATCACCACGTTAGCATCGTCAGCCAGCCAACGGCACGCCCTGGGGAAGTCCTTGTCGAGGTGGCGCATCACGAGGTCTATCGTGCCGCCGTGAGCCCCACAGGCAAAACACCTGAAGCTGTTAGTCCTTGCGAGAAACGTCATACTCGCATGATGGTCATCATGAAACGGACACAGACACTTATGTCGCGTCACCCGCAGTCCGAGGCGCTCCGCCACCGCCTCAATGGGCAGTGCGCGAAGCTTTTCAATCTTCATTCTGTCGAGCATGGCTATTTCCTTTTAGTACCACGTCCGGCAACATTCCCCGTCAGATACTCCTGCGTCTTGGAGTACAGCCCCGTCTGGGCAGAATAGGTGATGAAGTTGCGGTGAGTCCAAACTCTCAATTGGCGCTTAGTCCCCTCCCTCGATTTGCCGAGAGAGACGCGGAGAGCCTCCAGTTGCGCCTCGTTAAACGTATCAGGCAGGTCACACAGCATGTTCTTCGGACCACTCTTCTGTGCGTCACCCAAACTGTCGCTACCCTCTTTGAACATATCTCCAAATATTTGCGATTTAGACCAGAGGTCGTAATACACCAGCCATTCCACGAAATCGCCCATGCCCTTAGTCCATGTCATGCCGTTCAGGATATAGAGCACGCACCCTTTCTTCCATGCATTCACGATAGACCGCTTACTCATATCCCACAGGGTATCATCATCCGTGAGGTCAGCCAGCGCCGCCATGTCGAGCGCCAGTTTATCAGCCAATTTGTTGAGCGGTTTCACGACATGGCGACCTTTGCAAGCCTGCAGGCGCACGATATAGGCATCGAGTTTCTTGAGGAAATCCTCATCATACTCCCCCTGTCGTGGAATATGCCCATCGCGATTGCCGCGAGCCTTATAGGAAAAAGCCACACGTCCGAGCGTACCGTTAAACAAGTCGCGCTTGAAGAAATTCCTTGCTTCACCAGGAGTACATGAAATATTCATGTTGACACGCAGCACCGGATTTCCCGTCACACCCTCAGCCGTGGCACGAAGTGCACCAGCCCTGGCCTTGTCGTAGATGTTGCGGATAGTCTGCGTCACCTGCTTATGACCGCCGCATATCTTGTCAGCCATCTCCACCTCCGGCATGTTATAGTATTGCGTGTGTGCGTTCCCCTGTTCACATGCCATCGCATTCTGTATGAAGGCAGCATTGGTCACATCGGAAGGTGGAAACCAAAACGAGACATCCGGACGAATAGGTTTCTCCTTGTTGGCACCTTTCGACTTCATGTTTCTTTGCCATTCCACGAGCTTCTGCAGCTCCACTTCATCATGCTTTCGCGCGAAACGCATCATCGCTTCAACATATCCCTGCAGTTGGCCT
>NZ_NPJB01000056.1:0-1561 GCF_002251345.1 Prevotella sp. P4-119
TGAATATTCTTGCTGACTCCTATGACATCATCAAAGAAATGTTCGGAGTCAAATTCCGGGTTCTCTCGGAATGGTATATCTATCGGTTCCACACTTACCATTCTGTCAATGGGGAGATTGAACAAAAGAAGATCGTCTGCCTTTGATCCAAACAAGAACCATCGATTTCGAAATTCCTTCAAAAGATAGGGGCACAGAATGAACTTGGTTGGTTTTTTAGCCGTGAATGACTGGTACATGATTTTCAGGGTCTGCTTATGTGCAATATAATTATAAAGAGGATTGAGCAAACGAAGTCCTTTCAGGTCAGGAACATTATCAAAATGTACAATGGGTTTTCTATTGTTCTTGGAAACGGCAAGTTTATCTTGTAAACGGTTAACGACATCACTCATTTCGGTGAATTGGTCAAAATCCTGCAACTGACGAAGCATGTCCACTGCTTCTTTCATCACCTCATAATCGTTTTGTGACATAGGCATATCTGTAATAGAATAGTCTGGGTCGGCATAGCGATAGTATTTGTGGTCATATACTTCGATAGGGGCATTATAACCTAACTTGTCTGAGCGCATCATCTGAAGATCCCCCTGAACTGTACGAACAGAGACTCCTTTACAAATACCTTCCATATCATATAAAGCATCCGAGCAAGCATCAACCAGATCTTCAAGCGTCCATCGGCGATAGCGGTTACGAAGACAGTTATCTATGGTTTTGTAGCGAATCAAAGCATTCTTGTTTGCAGGCATAATTGTCGTTATTTTGTTATTGTTGGCACAAAGATACAAAATATCTACGCAACCTATTTGCGCAGAAGTAAAAAAATGCACTTATTGGACTGTTTTTTATAACTTTTTTCAGTTACGCAGAAAGATTGCATAGTGCATATTTAACTTTGCAACGCAATTCAAGAAAAACAGAATGTGCAATGAACTGAGCTACGAAGCACCACTATTATTTAATTAATGTGTAATAACAAAAAGGAGAAAAGACTATGGAAGTAAAGATGATCAACAACTGTCCCGTCAAGATATGGACAGACTATGTAGAAAAATCAGCAATGCGTCAGATAGAGAATCTGACTACCCTGCCCTTCCTCTTCCATCACCTTGCCATTATGCCCGACGTGCATACTGGTATGGGAATGCCTATCGGTGGTGTGCTTGCCTGCAAAGATGCCGTCATACCCAATGCCGTTGGCGTGGATATTGGTTGTGGAATGTGCGCAGTAAAGACAAACTGGAAGGTCGCAGATATTCCAACAGATGTACTTCGTAAGCAAATAATGCGTGGAATACGAAAGCGTATCCCCTTGGGCATGGACCACCACAAAGAGGCTCAGGACGAAAAGTACCTACCTACCGGACATGACATTGACAAGATGGAAATTGTGAAACGCCGTCAGGAATATATTACCAAAGAAGTGGGAACGTTAGGTGGTGGAAATCATTTCATTGAGTTACAGAAGGATGAAACAGGTACACTATGGATTATGATCCATTCTGGTTCCAGAAATCTTGGAAAACTTGTCGGTGATTACTATAACGAGAAGGCAAAG
>NZ_NPJB01000057.1:0-1025 GCF_002251345.1 Prevotella sp. P4-119
CGAAGTCCTTCACCGTGGTATTCTCGTCGATGGCGAGACCTCCGAGGTTGATGCTGGTCACCGCCTTGTCGCCAGTACCCTTCACCGAGATAGAGGGCAGCGTGCCTTGGGTGATCTGATAGGGAGCTGCGATGCATGCGCCGCCATCCGATTCAGCCTTGGTGAGATAGACAGGAGCTGCCACGCTGTTCGCACGGACGAACATGTTGTAGTCAGTGTGGTACTGCGCTTTCCTCTCGAAGGCATTTTTAAGCAGCGGAACGAGTCCTGCATACATGCGGACGATGTTCACCCATTTCATGCGCTGACGCTGTTGTCCCTTGGTGCGGGTGTTGCGTACCTTGGTCACTTTCTCCGATACTACGGTACGTCCATTGACAGTCTTGAAAGTCAACTGACCAGCCGATCCACTCATTTTTTTGATAAGTCCATTTAGAATAGCCATTTTGTTTTCCCCCGTTTGTTAGACCAGTGGGGGTTCTGGGGAATAGTTAGTTAATAAGTTAGTGAGCACTCATTCCCACATCGTCGGTTTCTCCTTTTCAGTTCCCATGTTCCTCCCATTTTGTCCCATCGTTGTCCGCCTAATTTTGGGATTTAGTGCGGATTCACTGGTGACTTACTGAGGAGTTGCCCACGTCTGTGTGCGGACGGAATGTGCTGTGCGATGAGTGATTCTCTCTTGAACCACGGTGCAAAGGTATGAAGAAAAACAATCGGTTGTTCCACTTTTCCCACGGCTTGTGACCACTTTTCCCACGGCTTGTTACATTTCCCTGTGTATCAGTTGGTTACAAAGCCAAATTTTGAAGTATAAATCTTGGTGGTTATCGTATATTGCTGAATATAAGGAAGATAGGTGGAGCACTATACTTTTATTGGCTTGAAGTTGTGGTAGGATCATGGGTGAGAATTAGACGCTGTAAAGAAAAGAGCCGAAAACGGTATTTTTCAGTGAAACGCAAAAATGGCGTTACAGCGTTACAATATAACAATATAACAGTTTTGAAAAACCAAAATCAAAA
>NZ_NPJB01000058.1:0-66517 GCF_002251345.1 Prevotella sp. P4-119
TACTGGTTAATAGCTTCTACTATTATGTGTTGTCACTATTCGTCATTGGGTGTGGACTGACATGTCTTGAAACAAGTGCAAACCCATATACTACCGTTCTCGGACATCCCGACAAGGCAGAGAGTCGAATCAACCTATCACAATCGCTCAACGGCATAGGATGGATTGTGGGACCGTTGGTGGGCGGTCAGCTGTTGTTCACTGGAGTAAGCATCGCCGTTCCCTATGCTATCGTTGGCATACTTGTACTTGTCGTGGCATTTATATTCTCTCGTGTCAAACTACCTGACCCTCGCAAAACCCATGAAGCGGAAACGCAAGAAACGAGAAAAGACATACCGATCAACGTTGTCGCCTTTACTTTCGGCATGCTCACTTTGTTTCTCTATGTAGCCGCTCAAACTGGCGTAAACAGTTTTTTCATCAATTACGCCGTAGAGTGTATCCACATCGAAAAACAAGAAGCCAGTATGTATCTTGCTTTTGGCGGCATGGGATTGTTTTTTGCAGGACGCCTGATAGGAGGAGTGTTGATGAACTATATCAAACCCAAATATATATTAATGGTATGTGCCATGCTCACCATATTCTCCACTCTTGTCATTGTCACTTGTAACGGTTTGGTATCGCTTGCAGCCTTCTTCGCTTTATATTTTGGTGAGAGCATCATGTTCCCTACCATTTTTTCCTTGGCATTAAGAGATGCAGGAACCCATACCAAGATAGCCTCATCGCTGCTCATTATGACCATTGTGGGTGGTGCCGTTGCCCCAATACTGATGGGATATATTGCCGACACAACAGGCAGCATGGCTACATCATTCATCATTCCCCTACTCTGTTATGTCGTAATTGCAGGATATGCCGCAACAAGAAGGAAATAGCGAACAACCATTCCACGCCAAGCATAAGAATTACTGTGTAGGCGGTATTTCCCCTTTCTGACCGTAACATCTCCCATCTATTTCCCATATTGCCCGTAAGTTCATTGGGACTTACTTAGGAGTTTCTGCGGACTTACTTAGGACTTACTTAGGAAATAGCACGCACAGGGAAGGAAGATTTCCTTTGGGCTTTTAACAATACAAAACGATATACGTATGTAAAGAAACAATATCAGAATTAGATATTTTACATCGTTACAGTTTTACAGTTTTACAGTTTTTAAAAACGTTTTTTGAGGCTCATTAGATAGTTTTTTGTGGTTTTTAACTGGTAAAAACGCTACGAACCCATCGTTTTTGCTTTTCAAAAACTGTAATACTGTAATACTGTAACGGCATGATGTTTTATACAAGTAAACATATTTCCATATCAGCACTCTATTAAAAGGTTTTCTAACAAGCACACAAAAAGGGAACCTGATTGATTCCCTTTAAGATAGAAAAGCGGAGAGAGGGGGATTCGAACCCCCGAACCGGTTTTGCCGGTTACACGCTTTCCAGGCGTGCCTCTTCAGCCACTCGAGCACCTCTCCTTTGCGTTAGCGGATGCAAAATTACTACTTTTATTTTGCATTGGCAAGAAAAAGACAGAATATTTATATCCCGCAAACATCAACTTCGCCATGCGAAACAACCACATTATTTACCAACAAATAGATTGTTTTTCTACTGACAGACGGCAAGACGAGGGAAGATGCGCAAGACTGTCGATTCAGTGACTTCACATATCTTCTCTTCACTAACACCATACGCTTCTGCCAATCTTCTAATAATATGCTGAATGAATGCCGGTTCATTGCGCTGACCGCGAAGAGGAACGGGAGCCATATAGGGAGAGTCGGTTTCAAGAACGATACGGTCAAGTGGAACACAAGCAGGAAGGACCTCTGGCAGATGGCTTTTCTTGAATGTTGATACACCGCCGATTCCCAATACAAAACCAGGGAAATCCAACAACTGACGAGCCTCTTGCTCATTTCCTGTGAAGCAATGGAATATGCCACCAGGAAGTTTGTCGGCATATCGACGGAGAATAGCCACCATTTCGTTTTGTGCCTTACGACAATGTATCACCAAAGGCAACTGCATCTCTACAGACCATCTCACCTGCTCTTCGAACACTTCAAGTTGTTCTGTTTCAAATTCACGACTCCAATAATAATCGAGCCCCACCTCTCCAATAGCAATATAGGATGGATTGGTTAGAAGTGATTCGTGCATTTCGCTTAACACATCATGCCAATCAGCCTTCACCTCTTCCGGATGCAGTCCCATCATAGGAAAGGCATAATCAGGATAGCGCAGACAAAGAGCCGGCACACTCTCAAGCGAAGATCTGTCGATAGCGGGAATAAGAACTCGATGACACCCAGCGTCCTTTGCGCGCTGTACAACAGCCTCAAGGTCGTTTAGAAATTCCTCGCCATCAAGGTGTGTATGAGTATCGGTATAGTGCATCATTTGTTACGATGAAGCAATTGATCCATATACTGACGGAGCATCTGTTTTCGTTCGCCATCAACTCCAACCTTATCAAGACTCTCTGCTGCCTGTTGGAAATAATCATTGATCTTCTCCTCACAGAGTTGACGTATGCCAATCTCATCGTAGAGTCTGGTCACGGCAGCAACCTTTTCTTGTCGATCGAATGTAGTGGCCTCAACCCATCGAGTCAGTTCGGCACGTTGTTTGTCGGTTGCTCGGTTGAAAGCATTGATGAGCATATAGGTTTTCTTATTAGAGGTAATGTCGCCACCAATAGCCTTACCAAATACTTTTGAGTCACCATATACATCAAGCAGGTCATCTTGCAATTGGAAAGCGAGTCCCATACGTTCACCAAAGCGATAGAGATTTTCGACATCTTCTTTTGGTGCATCAGCCAATATAGCGCCAATCTTAGTAGCACAAGCCAACAACACCGAAGTTTTCAAGCGAATCATTTCGATATATTCCTCTTCGCGCACGTCATTTCGGGTTTCAAATGCCATGTCGTATTCCTGTCCTTCACCTATTTCCAATGCAGTCTCTGTAAAGCAGTCGAGCACCTGCGCCAGTTTTTCAGCAGGCACCTGTGCCATGCGCTGATAGGCCAAGACCAACATTGAGTCGCCCGACAGAATTGCTGTATTGGCATTCCAACGTTTGTGAACGGTCTCATGACCACGTCTGAGGTCAGCATTGTCCATAAGATCATCGTGCAACAACGTGTAGTTGTGATACGTTTCCAATCCACATGCAGGCATAAGGATGTCCTCTGGTTTATCCTTGTAGAGGTTGTATGCCATCAGCATCAGCACAGGTCGAATACGTTTGCCACCGAGCGACAACACATATCGGATTGGGTCATAGAGCGACTGTGGTTTACGGTCATACGGAAGTTTTTCCAAGAAATCGTTGACCGCTTGAAGGATTTCTTTTGATGATAGTATCATTGTTATTCGTTTTTATTGTTTCAAGAGTTTTTTATAGTTTAAAGACGATAGGTATGCACACCTTAGTGCGGCATGGCTTGCCGTTCTGAATGCCAGGTTTCCATCTTGGCATCTGTTTTAGTACTCGTAGTGCTTCATCGTCACATTCTTTCGACAACGACTGATGGATGGTTATTCCCGTGATTTTTCCATCTTTCTCCACATAGAAGAAAGCCACCACCTTGCCTTGTGTTTTGCGACTTTGTGCAACTTTTGGATAGGTCAGATTACGTGTAAGCCACTTCATCAGTTCTACGGCACCCCCAGGAAACTGTGGCAGATCTTCCACAATACGAAACATTAAGGGATTGTTGTTAGGGTCGATACCCACAGGAGTTAGCACCTTTGGGTCTTCTGTATCCACCTGCTGTGGTACAGAAGAATCATCTTCCCCATTTTTATCGCCATCAGTATCGTCTTGCTCGTTTTTCTCTTCATGAGCCAGTTCCACATTGTCATCCACCACTCGCAGTTGTTCACTCTCTTCTGCTTTGGCTCTGGCCGGTGGCATCTCAGCCATCTGCTGTTCGATGGACATAGGCACCAGTTCGTCTTCATGGACCAGTTCGCTGATATCCATATCTTCGTCTGTCTCCACATTGGGCATACTGTTCCATTCAAGTGAGACAAACAGCAGAGCCAACACCAGTACTAGTCCCAACAGGAAACCTGTGGTTCGCTGGTGATCGAGATCAACCTGTGGTATCTTTTTCTGTTCCATTTGTGCAAAGGTACGATTAAGTGAGCGAAAAACCAAATCCATTTGAGCTTTTCAGAACGTGAGTACCTAAAATCCGAAGGATTAAAGGTACGATTAAGTGAGCGAAAAACCAAATCCATTTGAGCTTTTCAGAACGTGAGTTCCTAAAATCCGAAGGATTAAAGGTACGATTAAGTGAGCGAAAAACCAAATCCATTTGAGCTTTTCAGAACGTGAGTACCTAATCTGTCAACGCAACAATAGCATCACGACATTGTTCCATAAGCCATTTTGGTGTACTGGTAGCTCCACAAATGCCTACGGTTCCTATGCCTTCTAGCCATTCCGGTTGTATTTCCTCTGGTCCTTCTATGAGATGCGAATTGGGATTGATATGTAGGCATTCTTTATAGAGCACCTTTCCGTTACTGCTTTTCCGTCCACAGACAAACAGTATGAGGTCATGGTGTGTTGCAAACTGTGAGATATTAGGCATACGGTTAGCGACCTGTCTGCAAATAGTATCGAAACTCTGGAATACTGCATTAGGCTGAATATGTTCTTGAATATAGTCAATAATGCGGTGAAACTCATCGAGTGATTTTGTAGTCTGTGAGTACAGATAAATATCTCGTTCGAAATCAAGACACTTCACATCGTCGAATTTCTCAATGACGATAGCTTCGCCTTGAGTTTGTCCCACTAATCCAAGCACCTCTGCATGTCCATTTTTTCCGAAGATGACAATTTGTCCTCCGCCAGCCTCATATTGTTTTTTGATGCGTCTTTGCAACTGCAATACTACCGGACAGGTTGCATCTATAATTTCGATATTGTTTCGTTGTGCCAAGACGTAGGTTTCTGGCGGTTCGCCATGTGCTCTAAGTAACACTTTTACGTTGTGCAACTGTCTAAGGTCGTCATGGTTGATGGTGACAAGTCCCATCTGTCGCAATCGTTCGCATTCCATTCCATTATGAACGATGTCTCCTAAACAATACAACTTCGTTCCTTTAGCCAGTTCCTCCTCTGCTTTTTTTATGGCAGTAGTCACACCAAAACAAAAGCCGCTCCCTTTGTCTATTTCAATTTGGATTCCTCCGTCATTCCTTTTTACGGGAGACGTAGAGGAATCCTTTGTTTCACACGAATTGTTCATTTTCGGTTGTTCGTTCTTCATTTACCATTTTTGAGTTGTTCGAAATACAAATCGAGCAGATTTTGTGCAGCCACAAACGATGTCTGCTGTCCAGCCAAGACTTCCTTTTCTGCCTCTTGCATTCGTTTCTGTATGAGTGCATCATTATAGAAATTGAGTCGCAGATGCTCGTTGATACTTTCATACATCCAGTATTTAGCCTGCTCATTGCGGCGATAGTCGAAGTATCCATTGTCTTTGACAAAGTCGATATACTCATAGATCATATCCCATATTTCCTTGATACCCAAGCCATAGAATCCACTATAACATAGTACCTTGGGCAGCCAACCACTCTCAGGCATAGGGAAGAAGTGTAATGCATTGCGGAAATTGGTTGCAGCCAGATGACATTTATCAACATTTTCGCCATCACACTTATTGATAACAATACCGTCGCTGATTTCCATAATACCACGTTTGATGCCTTGAAGTTCATCGCCCGTACCAGCCAACTGTATGAGTAAGAAGAAATCGACCATAGAATGGCAAGCCGTTTCGCTCTGTCCTACGCCCACCGTTTCTACAAAGATTTTGTCGAATCCAGCAGCTTCACATAGGATAATCGACTCACGAGTTTTACGTGCCACTCCTCCCAAAGACCCTGCCGTTGGGCTAGGACGGATAAAAGAATCTGGATGAATAGACAGTTTCTCCATGCGCGTTTTATCTCCAAGGATACTACCTTTAGAGCGTTCGCTACTTGGGTCGATAGCCAATACTGCGAGTTTTCCACCTTTCTCTTTCAGCACATGTATGCCAAACTCGTCGATAGACGTTGATTTTCCTGCCCCCGGTACGCCACTTATACCCACACGGATACTATTGCCGCTATAGGGCAGACACTTATTGATAACCTCCTGTGCCTTAGCCTGATGATCAGGATTGACACTTTCTACGAGTGTGACAGCCTGTGAGAGCACAGTCACATCGCCTTTTACGATACCCTCCACCATTTCGGCAGCAGTCAGCTCGCGGCGTTTGAATCTATTACGTTTGAGATAAGGATTGATGATAGACGGCTGCTCTACGCCACCGTTCACTTGCAGTCCTGCAAATTCTGCGTTGTTTTCGGGATGTTCCATATATCGATAATTATGGGTTACGAATATTTTAGTCAATAATAGTTTCTTTTACATTGTAATGCCTCACATGCTTTTCCGTTCGGCTGACTATCAAGTTGCACTAACCGGTATCACGACTTTCGAGTGGTCTGGATCGTTGGTAATCATCAGAATACGTGGTTGTGTACGTGCCTTTTTGATTTGGTCGCGCAATACAGTTATCTTCAAGCGTGCGGTTTCTCCCGGTTTAAGAATTCGCTTATTGAGCGACACACGCAATCCTACGGTAAATAGTTGTATGGACGAGATTTTCAATTCGCTTCGTCCTGTATTTGTTATGTTGACGACATCACTCTTTTTTGATTTTCCTGCCATTACCACGTCCACCTTCTCTTTCGACAATTGCATGTTTGGTGCAAACTTTCTAAGTTCAGATGTCATTCCCTCGAATGCTGGCAGCAATACTGTAGATACTCCAACGAGATTGTCTGCCGTAGCTTTATCGCCCGGATTAGTTGCGAGATAGATGCTTGATTGCGTCAATCCGAATCCTCCGACCTTTTCCGACTGTAACGTGACCGATATGGTTGCGGTACGTCCTGGGTTGATTTTCTCAGGGACGACAGTTGCAGAGAGATACGATGGCAGGTGCATAAGATTAGGACGGCATGGCTTGTCGCTGTTATTATATACTTGTATCTGCTGTATAGGATGTTCTCCTTTGTTGACGTTATCAAACTCCAGTTCATTTTTGTCGGTTCTCAATTCTCCAATCTCTATAGGGAAATTGCACGACACATCTTGATAGTCTGCCAGCACGACACCTTTCATACGTATATATACAGGTTTCTTAGTACCATTACTGATAATAGCTGCCTGCTTGTCGAAATGTCCAAGCATCCGTGCATCGTATGTCATCCGTATCTGGAAGCGTTCTCCCATACCAACCACGGTCTTAGGATATTCTACTACTGTACAGTTACAATCTGGATCTACCTTTTCGATTTTCAGTCGTCTTATGCTTTTGTTTCTGAACTCGAAGACAGCAGTAACGGGTTGTTGGAATCCTGTCTTACCCACATCTATTGTAGTTTTCTGGGCAATCAGTTTCTGTGCCATAGCCCCGATGGGTAGCATAGTCATCAGGCAACACGCTGCAAGCCATCGCCATCCATTTGTTGTCTTTCTTTTGTTGTTTAAAATCATTATTTCGTTTTTTATTATTCAATATTGAGTGTCATCGAAGCGCCAGTTGCTTGGTATTCGGGGGCATAGGCACATTGTGCCGTACAAGTTCCCGTTTCATAGCATCCCGCTCTATCAACATAGTATTCTGTTTCTATCACATGTTTGCCTTTTGGCAGTTTTTCAAAGAAATAATGTGTGGCTCCATCCTTAGGTGCGCAATAAGCTCCGCGAAGGTATCCTGACAATTGACCGACAGGTTCGAGACATGCCGCCCGCTTATCCACCACCTCAACGAAGTCGAGGTTGCGCTTTGTTTCGATGGTAATACGCACCTTGATACGGTCGCCCACGTGCAACATGCTTGGTCCGCCCACCAATTGACGCTCTATGGTCAACGCCCCATTAGTTGCAGTAATTTGCTTAATGGGCTGTAAGGACTGTGCATAGACCGCTCCCCACGAAGCGTTATTGTCTGGCTTACGGATGGTGAGAGTCTTACCTTCCGATGATTGAATAGTTGTTTTCACATAGCCCAATCCCGAAGTAGCCTTAGGCAGTTCCAATGGTTTTCCGTCAATCTCCATCTGTACCGGCTGTGGTGTTGCCAACACCTGTTCATTCCCTTGCAAGAACGCATAGATGGCGTTAACCGTATTGATAGGAGTATCCCATTGTTGGGTACGTTTCTGCTGAAGTAGCCAACGTCGCATCTCTTCGATGGTTGTTTCGTCATCGGGAGACACCATGTGCAAGGCCTCGATAGCCGCAACCTCCGTAGGAATCTTATAACTATACCACGAATTGAATGCCCGTGGTGTATCGAAATAGCGCCCCACCTCTTTGTTATAGACTGAATATTCCTTGATGCTCTTCACATCGTTGGCTGCCTCCGTATGCAAACCTTGCTGATGAAGGATTATGGCCTGCGTTGCCTTTCCATAGATGCTTATGCGCTTCGATTCTTTGCGCAATAATGTTATAAGGTAGTCGCTTGCCTTGCGAACCGATGTTGAAAGTTGGCGCTTGCTTATAGCGTTGACATAGAGCCAACGGAAAGCATTATCTCCAGGGAACGTAATGCGCTCACGTTTTGCCTCTCTGCGTTTGAGTTCTGTCACGGTTTCAAGCATTCTCTTGTCCATATAGTCCATGGCTTTGCGCAGCATGACATTAGTTCTACTATCTTCGCCTGTCAGGAGCGACAGACGTGCGAGCATCTGTGCCACCTCCATCGTAATATAGTCGTTGGAGCGCATACCTTCATACCACGCGAAGCCTCCATCCGCATTTTGCAGACGTTGTAATTGTTGTCGGTTCTGCTCCTGTCTGTTGCTGACATTATAGTCGTTGAAGAAGTCTGCCAACTGACGTTTTTGTTCGCGTTCATTATCTGCTTCGGTCGCCCATGGTGTTTCATCGAGCAACAGGTCGCGGAGTTCTTGATTCTTCATCAGTTGCGCTTGGAGCGAGTTCGTTTCTTCTGTTTCGCGGCGCCATAGTTCAAACACATACTTTACCTGCGGCAGTCGGTCAACAAGTGACTTGGCAAGGAAATTGGAATAATAGGCAGCCGCTTGTCCAATAGCACTTTTCTCTGAGGGCTGTCCTGCTGCCGCTAACGCCTGAACCATCATCCACACAGGGTTGTTGGTATATTCTATTGTCAATTTGCGATGTGTTGCTGTTTTGGCAAATAGTTTGTCGATATTCAGCGTCATGCCTCCGGCTTCGTATTGCGTGATAGGTTGTGTCACGATGACACGTTCGGTAGCTGGAAGCACAGCCAAATAGCGCTGTTCACCATCCGAATGGTTTTGCCCAGTGGCGATGATGCGACAAATGAGGAGCGGGTGATTTCCGTCTGCCTGATAGTGGAATGTCGCAGAAGTGTTTTTTCCAGCATCGACACTAAATGTGGTATCTTCTGTATAAACCACTTTTTCGGTTTCAGCGTCAAGCAGTTCAAGTCGCACCGTTCCTGTCTCTACACTATTGCTGAGATTAGCGATGCGCACATTCCACTGGCTATTGTCGCCCTCACGAATAAACCGTGGCAGATTGGTCTCTACCATAAGTTGTTTATGTGCCACAATCTCACTCTCAATATATCCAGTACGGATGTCTTTGGTATGGGCTACTCCCATGAAGCGCCACGTGGTGAGCGTCTCAGGCATGGTGAAACGAATAGTTACCATACCTGCTGTATCTGTAGCGAGAGTTGGATAGAAGAATGCTGTTTCTGTCATGTTCTCGCGGAGGGCAACAGGCTTGTGCGTATTGTTTTCGTCAATTTTCGCCATTCCTGAGTCCTTCATTTTCGATTCCATAACAACACTCTCCATGCGGTCTGCACTTTCTTCTACAGCCTCATATACTCTCCCCACCTGTTTGGCCATTTCCTTCATTCTTATTCCATTTGTAGCGAACGAGCGCAACACCATTCCCATCATGCGATAGGGATAGACCGAATGGTCGAACACGCCAACTGAGCGAATATCGTTTACAACATAGGGACAGGGAAGACTGTAATCGAGAAAAAGGCTGGAACTGTATAAGATTCTCCAGTTGCCATACGGCACTTGATAATAAATGCGGGGAGTGAACGACCATTGGTGTTTGGCGAGTGCATCAAGACTTTTATCGTATAGCACAGCCATGAGTTGTGCCGTTGCCGAACGTCCTTTGCTGTCTGCAACATGCAGTCTCCACTCTTCCTGCTGACCAGGGAGCAGACGGTTGCGGAAGGTTTCCCATCGCAGAGTCAATTTATTGTCTGGTTCCGGTGCATACAAAGTGGTTGTATGGCGATGATATTTTCCATTTTTCACCCATACGAACGAGAGCTGGATACCGTCGCCATATTCCGGTTTGTAGGTCAGTTTGCGATTCCACAATGTACCGTTTTCACGGCGGAAACCTTTTTCCACCACTTTATTGGCAACACAGATCTCGTAGGCCATATAGACGTCTGCATCAGAAGAACCCACTTGTAGGGTTACCGGACTACCGTCAGCTGGGAAACGATCGTGACTCACATAAAACCATTCGTCGGTCTGGACGGCAGGACGGTGGTCGTCGAGTGAGAACAACACAAAATCATGCTGCAAAGTATCGCCTTCGCATACGGCTTCGAGATGATGCTTGCCCGACGTATAAGCGGTCCATGATTGTCCAACCGTATCGTTGGCTTCTACGGTCTGCCATGGGTTTTGGTCAATACGGTATTTCACCTTTCCACCGATAGTTTGTCCGGCAGCATTGAAACGATTGATGCGCCATGGGGTATTTTGGTCTTTTCTGATTTTCGAAGGCAAGGTTGTAGTAAGCACAGAGGACCGTGTTCCCAACGGAAGCGACATAGTGGCTTGGCGGGTTTCTCCCTGCAAATCGGTAATATCTGCTTCTACAACAAACTGATAAAATCTTGGAGTTTTATCCTCTTTCTTCGATAATACTAATGGAACATTTACCTTCAATAGTCCATCGGCATCGGTTGTAGTTTCACCTGTTGCCACTACGCCATTATCGCCATCCATACTACGCCACCACCATGACTGCTGACGGCGCACTTGATAACGAACCTTTGCCTGCTGTACAGCCACACCCGAATAGGTTTTTGCTCTTGCACTCACAGTAATGGTGTCGCCCGCAGCATAGCGTTCCTTATACTCGTCAAATGCCACATCGAAGGTGGGTCGTTTGTAGGTTTCAACACGAATATTCTGATTGCAACCGCCCATATTGAGTCGGCAATTGCCGGTGAGCATCTGTTCGGGCAATAGGAAATCGGAAGATGCCTTTCCATATTCATCGGTAGTCAGTTGCTTTTCAGCGATATTTCTGCCTCGTGCATCATAAAGTTTCAAGGTATAGGTTTTTCCATTCAGCGCATGGGCCTGCTTGTCGGTTTCCACCCGATAGGCAATGGCTGCCACATGAACGGTTTGTCCTGGACGATAGATGGCACGGTCGGTGAAGAGTTCTACGATATTGTCGGCTGTAGATTGTCCACCATAGGGATAGCGATCACTATAGAGTTTCGGGCAATATTTATCCTGTGCAGTATAGGCAAAAAGTGGAGTCCAATTGTCCTTGGAG
This sequence comes from Prevotella sp. P4-119, assembly GCF_002251345.1. Classification (NCBI taxonomy): domain Bacteria; kingdom Pseudomonadati; phylum Bacteroidota; class Bacteroidia; order Bacteroidales; family Prevotellaceae; genus Prevotella; species Prevotella sp. P4-119. Next base: position 11,667 of record NZ_NPJB01000058.1, read on the forward strand.
GTGGCTGTACGAAATGCTTCGCCTGCTGCGTTGGTTGTCAACAACATGGCTTTTTTGCCGTCACCTATCCGCAACTTAGCTCCGGCAACGGGCTGTCCGGTCGTGGCATTAACCACCACATAACGCATTTTTCCATCGGGTTGTGCAAAAATCATAGTACGCAAATTGCTGACGCAACACAAATGGCGCTGCACTTCTTTTGTCTCAGGAATAGAAAATTCCAATAGATAAATGCCTGCAGGAAGTCCTGCCAACGTCACGGAATCGTTGAAAAGTTCGTATTCAGGACGTGGCGCAAAGGTACGGGTTTGTGCGGCAGACTTCTGTTCTACAAGGCCTTGGCGTATTCTGCGATAGGCCTCATCGTTGATTTGTCCCATGATGCGCTCCTTACTGTCGCCCTGCAAAGTTGTGCGGTAAACCCGAAGTGTGAGCGATGTGAGGTGTCGAAGATTGCGCAATCTGATGGTTTGTGAAACATGTGGAATGAAAAGTGTTTCATCAATATTGGCAGAATATTGCGGCGCTGTTAGTTCATGACGAAACACCAGAAGCTCCTTCAAGCGACCGGCTGTTCCCCATCTTTCTATGGCTTGGTCGATATAAGCCACGGTCTGCATGGTAGAAGTCTCCTCATTGCGCATCATGCATCTGACACGCTCTACCGCAAGCCACCCTACTTCTTTCTCCTCCGCATAACGGCTGATGAGCGAATCAAGCGTAGCCACATCGTCCGCCGACTGACTTCGTTCTGCGAAATAGGCTGCCAAACATGCGGCACGACGGTTACCTGCTTGTTCATAGTAGGCTTGAGCCTCAGTCCACACATCCAATTCGCCTGCCACCACGCTGAGCATATCGTGACCAAAGCCATCTACTGTCTTTGCATCAAGCACAAATGGGGTGTAATCGGCTGTTGGAGTTTGCGCCAAAAGTGCAGGATTTGCCATTGCCAAGTGCCTACAACTGTCGGCTTTGGCTTTCCAATCGTTTCCGAAAGCGGTTGTTTCCTGTTCGTAGATTTGACAGAGTACAACGCAACAAACGGCCCGAAGCACCTTATCGGCTGTAGTGCTGGCTATGTTTTCCAGTTTTTGCACCTCCGAGAGGAGCGAATCGGGAGCTATTTCAGTTTGCAATTTGGTTTGCAGGAGTGCGGAACGCAAAAAATTGCCATACGATTTTTCCTTCAAAGCCTTCTCACGAATAGGTTTCAGCTGTCGAATGGAAGTTTGCGGAAGATCTTTTTTCCGCGCTTCTTCCACCTGTTTCCACAACATCTGATAGGTCTGCGCCGACACGTTTGTCAGTACAGAAAATACCATTATGAGGAGTAAAAAGGCTAATTTCTTCATCGCACATGCGTTATTAGTAGCACAAAAGTACAAAGAAAAAGTCAAAACACAAAGTGTTTTAACACGAATGGCGAGTTTTTTGCCTTTATTATCAAATATACGAGCAACATGAGGACGATTTCTTTTGTTTCAATTCGTTTCACTTCTATACGGACGTTGATCAGTTTTGCCGTCCTTTACCCTCCCTTCAAACTCCAATTATTTTCCGCATGAAAATGGGATTTACTTGGGACTTACATGAGATTTACGGCATACTTTTGTAGGCCAAGCGCATCCCGAACACATCCCGAAGGCATCCCGAAGACAGAGCACATTAATAATCAGAAAATAGATACACTATTTGAGCCATAAAGCTAATGGCTCATAAAGGAGGCTTCACTTTAGCCTTATGTTACAAAACAACAGGGTCTGCACCAAACCACGAGTCAACAAATAAAGGGTCATCGCACACCAAAGGCCATGATTTCCCCATAGTGGCATGAGCAATAATGCCGTAAAAAAGAACACCATAGCTGCGACAACCGATGAAATCAACATGGCTCGAGTAGCGGTAATTCCGATAAAAATACCATCCCAAACAAAAGCTGCCACTCCTGCCAAGGGTAGAAGATAAGCCCAACCCACATACGAACGGGATGCTTTCACCACAGAAACATTATCCGTAAGAAGATGCAAAAACGGTTCGCCACCCACAATATATACAATCGAAAAGAGCAAAGCCAATGCTCCACCCCAACGGAAAAGCCGTCGCACCACATCATGGAAAGCATTCGCATCTGAAGCTCCCCAATAACGGCCTCCAAGGGCTTCACCTGCGTAGGCAAATCCATCTAAAAAATATGACAACAGTAAGAATAGTTGCATCAAAAGTGCATTGACCGCAAGTACCACTTCGCCCTGACGTGCGCCAGCCGAAGTAAAGAACAAATTGACACCTACCAAGAACAACGTACGAAGGAATATATCACGATTTACACGGAAATAGCGTCCCCATTCCGACCGCAACGATTGCCATCGAAAGCCACGACCCAGTCGGCGCCAAGACCTACGACCACGATATAAAAAGAATGACGGAGCCAACGACAATACAGCCACTATAAGTCCTGCATATTGTGCCACGACCGTTCCCAACGCCACTCCTTCTATTTGCATGTCGAGCGCATAGACGAAGAATAATGACGCACAGATATTTACAACATTCTGAGCCACAGAAACCAGCATGGGAATGCGAGTATTCTGCATGCCGATAAACCACCCCGTCAATCCGTAGAGCGAAAGCACGGCAGGAGCTCCCCATACCGCAATATTGAAATAAATTTCTGCCAGTTGACGGACGCCTTCTCCGGGGTGGATCAACATCAACATCAGTTCACGCAACGGCCATTGAAAAACCAACAACAACGAAGCTATAGACAACGAAACTGCTACCGAGCGGCCCAACAACCTGACAATATCCTCCACCTGACGACGGCCACGAGCCTGGGCGGTCATTCCAGACATTCCCATGCGCAAAAATCCGAACACCCAATAAACCAGATTAAAAATCATACTACCCACCGCAATAGCGCCAATAAACGACGCACTCCCCATATGGCCCACGATGGCAGTATCTACCAAGCCAAGAAGCGGGACGGTAATATTGGTAACAATAGCCGGCAGAGCTATCTGAAGTATATTTTGGTCTGTCTTTGAAAGTTTCATACATGCAAAGGTACTATCAAAAGAAGAAAAAACACGAAGAAAAATCATTTTTTTCTTTGCATTTAGCCGACTATATCGTAACTTTGTAGGCAATTAAATCTATATTACTACTATGATTACTCCTGAACTGCTCCATCCACAGTCAATTGTTGTCATCGGTGGTTCAAACAATGTCCACAAGCCAGGAGGTGCCATCGTGCGTAATATCCTGCAAGGCAACTATCAAGGCACACTACGTATTGTCAACCCAAAGGAAGACGAAGTACAAGGCATCAAAGTGTTTCACGATGCTAAAGAACTGCCACCTACAGAACTCGCCATACTGGTGATTCCAGCAAAACTATGCCCAGAAAGTGTGGAACTGCTTGCCAGCGAAAAAGGCACAAAAGCCTTTATCATCATATCGGCTGGCTTTGGTGAAGAGACAAAAGCTGGAGCTGCAAGAGAGCAACGCATACTCGACACCTGTGAGCGATATGGGGCAGCACTCATCGGCCCCAACTGCATCGGACTGCTCAACAGAAATCATCATAGTGTGTTTACAAAACCTATCCCATCGCTTAATCCACAAGGTGTTGATTTCGTCAGCGGTTCGGGAGCTACTGCCGTATTCATCTTAGAGAGTGCCGTTATCAAAGGCCTACAATTTAACTCGGTATGGTCGATTGGCAACGGTAAACAAATCGGTATAGAAGACGTGCTTCAATACATGGACGAACACTTCGACCCTAACACCGACTCGAAAGTCAAACTGCTCTATATCGAAAACATATCCAACCCCGACAAACTGCTCTTCCATGCCTCATCACTTATTCGCAAAGGATGTCGCATTGCCGCTGTCAAAGCTGGAAGTAGTGAAAGCGGAAGCAGAGCTGCATCAAGCCATACAGGTGCCATTGCAAGTAGCGACTCGGCAGTAGAGGCACTCTTCCGTAAAGCAGGCATCGTGCGCTGCCATTCACGTGAGGAACTGACCACCGTGGGATGTATCTTCACCTTGCCACCATTGGCGGGCAAACGCTTCGCCATCGTCACCCACGCAGGAGGACCAGGCGTAATGCTGACCGATGCTTTATCTAAAGGCGGACTGGAAGTTCCCAAGTTGGAAGGTCCTGTAGCAGAGGAACTCAAGAGCCAGTTGTTTGCAGGTTCGTCAGTAGCCAATCCTATCGACATATTGGCAACAGGAACCCCAGAGCAATTGGGTATTACACTCGACTATTGCGATCAACGTTTCGACAATATCGATGCCATTGCTGTGATATACGGAACACCAGGTCTGACCACACTCTATGAGGCCTACGAGGTACTACACAAAAAGATTGGCGAGTGTAAGAAGCCTATCTTCCCCATCCTACCCAGTCTGCATACCGCCGGACCAGAAGTGGCAGAGTTCTTGGCAAAAGGTCATGTAAACTTCAGCGACGAGGTGACTTTGGCTACTGCCCTCTCACAAGTGATGCGTACACCACAGCCAGCACCACCTGAAATAGAACTCTTCGGCGTGGATGTGCCTAAGATACGCGAAATCATTAGCGGTATTACCGACAACGGATATGTGTCACCCGACATCGTCCACCAACTACTGGAATGTGCCGGAATACCGATGGTACCCGAAATGGTAAGCGACGACAAACAAACTCTAATCGATTTTGCCAACCGCACAGGATATCCAGTAGTGGCGAAAGTAGTAGGACCCGTACACAAGAGTGATGTGGGCGGTGTGACACTCAACATCCGCACTCCTGAACATCTGGCATTGGAGTTTGACCGCATGATGAATATCAAAGATGCGCAAGGCGTCATGGTACAGAAGATGCTGAAAGGTACCGAACTCTTCATCGGCGCTAAGTATGAAGAACGATTCGGACACGTAGTGCTCTGCGGATTGGGCGGTATCTTTGTAGAAGTATTGAAAGATGTACAAAGCGGACTTGCACCGCTATCATACGGCGAAGCATACTCGATGATACGCTCGCTACGTGGCTATAAAATCATCAAAGGCACACGTGGACAACAAGGCATCAACGAGCAGAAGTATGCAGAAATCATCGTGCGCTTATCTACACTACTGCGCTTTGCCACAGAGATAAAAGAGATGGACATCAACCCACTACTGGCTGACGCCGACGATATAGTGGCTGTAGATGCAAGAATACTTATAGAAAAATAACGAAATAAATAATATTAACAACTATCAAAATCAATTGACGATGGAAAACAAGCTCTATGGTCACTACAATGACCAACAACGTGAGTATGTCATCACAGACCCTAAGACCCCGTTTCCTTGGATAAACTATCTGGGCAACGAAGACTTCTTCTCACTCATCTCTAACACAGCAGGTGGATACAGTTTCTACAAAGACGCTAAGTTCCGCCGCATCACACGTTACCGCTACAACGGCGTACCAATGGACAACGGAGGACGCTACTTCTACATCAAGGATGGCGATACCGTGTGGAACCCAGGATGGAAGCCTTGCAAAACACCACTCGACTTCTACGAGTGCCGGCACGGTATGAACTACACACGCATTACTGGTGCAAAGAACGGTATAGAAGCCAGCGTACTATTCTTCGTTCCATTAAAGACATGGGCTGAAGTACAGCGCGTAACCTTGAAGAATACCACCAACGAAACTAAGCGTATCAAGCTCTTCTCGTTTGCTGAATGGTGTCTGTGGAATGCGGCTACCGACATGGAGAATTTCCAACGCAATTGGTCAACAGGTGAAGTGGAGATTGACGGTAGCGTTATCTACCATAAAACAGAATACAAAGAGCGCCGTAACCACTATGCATACTATGCTGTGGCTAATTCTAAAATCGACGGATATGATACAGACCGTGAGTCGTTCATCGGACTATACAACGAATTTTCAAACCCACAATGTGTCATGGCTGGCAAGCCAAGCAACAGCCTGGCACACGGATGGAGCCCTATTGCCTCACACTATATCGAGGTTGAACTGAAACCGGGTGAGACCAAAGACTATATCTTCATCCTCGGCTATGTAGAAAACGAACAAGACGAAAAGTTCTGCAAGGAAGATATCGAGCGCAAGAAAAAAGGTGAACTCATTTCTTCACAGGATAGCGACGTGACACTCGTCAACAAAACCAAAGCCAAGGCTACCATCGAGCGCTTCGCTACCGTAGAGGCTGTAGAGGCTGCTTTTGCTGAATTGCGCACCATGTGGGACGAACTACTCGATAAGTATGTAGTGAAGAGCGACGACGAGAACTTGAACAGAATGGTCAACATCTGGAACCAGTACCAATGTATGATTACCTTCAACTTCTCACGTTCTGCGTCATTCTTCGAAAGCGGCGTAGGACGTGGAATGGGATTCCGCGATTCCAACCAAGATCTTGTTGGCTTTGTTCATCAAGTACCAAGTCGTGCACGCCAGCGCATTATCGATATTGCATCAACACAATTCCCCGACGGAGGATGCTACCACCAATACCAACCACTCACCAAGCGCGGCAACAACGACATCGGTGGCGGTTTCAACGACGACCCCATGTGGCTCATCTTCGGTACAGTTGCTTATATCAAAGAGACGGGCGATTTCTCAATTCTCGACGAAATGGTACCTTGGGACAACGAGCCTGGAACAGAAGTCACACTATTTGAGCACCTGAAAATATCATTCAACCACGTAGTCAACAACCTCGGTCCTCACGCTCTACCACTCATCGGACGTGCCGATTGGAACGACTGTCTTAACCTGAACTGTTTCTCATGGGATCCCAACGAGAGTTTCCAAACTACCGAAAACAAGACAGAAGGTTCAAAGGCAGAATCCCTCATGATTGCCGGCCTCTTTGTACTCTGCGGCAGACAGTATGTAGAACTCTGCAAACAGATTGGCAAGCCAGAAGAAGCAGATCGTGCACTCGGACATATTAATAATATGGTGAAGGCCGTAAAGGAACACGGATGGGATGGCGAATGGTATCTGCGTGCATACGACTTCTATGGCAACAAGATTGGTTCTAACGAAAACGAGGAAGGAAAGATATTTATCGAGTCACAAGGATTCTGCACCATGGCAGGCATCGGACTTGAAGAAGGCATGTGCGACAAAGCAATCGACTCCTGCAAAAAATATCTCGACTGCGAACACGGTATGGTGCTCAACAATCCCGCATACACCACCTATCATGTGGAAATGGGCGAGATTTCTTCATACCCCGCAGGATATAAAGAGAATGCAGGTATCTTCTGTCACAACAACCCATGGGTTATCATCGGAGAAACTGTTGCAGGACGCGGTAACGATGCATGGGAACTCTTCCGCAAGATTTGTCCTATGTACATCAAAGACCAAGACCTCCACAAGGTTGAACCATACGTCAACTGTCAGATGGTGGCAGGTAAAGATGCTGCTAAACCCGGTGAAGGAAAGAACTCATGGTTGACCGGTACTGCCGCATGGATGTGGTACACAGTCAGTCAGTTCCTATTGGGTATCAAGCCTACATACGATGGTATTGAAATCGATCCTTGTCTCCCATCAGACATGAAGGAATATAGCATCAAACGTATTCTGCGCGGAGCCGAATTTGACATCGTAGTCAAAAACCCACGCGGAAGCGAGAAGGGCGTGAAACAGATTACCGTTGATGGTCAACCCATCGAAGGAAACGTCATCCCCTGCACAGCAGGTAAGCACGCTGTAGTTGTGGAAATGGTATAATACACAACAATCAATAGACCACGGTATCCAATTCAAATAGAGCATCGTAATTAGCAGTCAAGCTATCCCAACAGTTGCTCGATACAATGGTCAATCTAACTTAAGAGCCAGTCTGAACAACATCAGACTGGCTCTTTCTTCAGCATATAGTCAACTGGAATTCCGATTATTTACCTAGTTCTAACCAATTGGCAAGCATAGCATGTCCATCGGGAGTCAGCACACTCTCTGGATGAAACTGAATGCCGCGAATGTCATACTGCCTATGGCGAAGTGCCATAATCTGACCGTCATCGCTCTCTGCAGTTATTTCTAAGCAATCAGGAAAATTCTCACGATCTACCACCCATGAATGATAACGTCCAACTTCTATGCGACGAGGCAATCCGCGGAATATCGGATCATCTGCCACAATACTGCAAGGAGTGGCGATTCCATGATACACTTCCGAAAGATTGGCCAACTTACCACCAAACACTTCGCCAATAGCCTGATGACCCAGACACACACCAAGTATAGGTTTGCGACCAGCATAATGACGAATAACTGCCAGCAACAAACCTGCCTCAGAGGGAACACCCGGTCCGGGACTGAGGATAATCTTATCGTATTGTTCCAGTTGTTCCAATTGAAACTGGTCGTTACGTACTACGCTGACTGTTGCTCCCAACTCCTTCAACAGATGAGACAGATTGTAGGTAAACGAGTCGTAGTTGTCAATAATCACTATATTCATAATTCTTCTGCCATTCGGATGGCCTTGACAAGGGCACCCAGTTTATTATTACATTCTTCTAACTCATAGTTGTCATTACTCTTGGCAACCACACCACTTCCAGCCTGGAACCACAGTTCGCCATTGCGACTGATAAAGGTTCGGATGACAATAGCTTGGTTTAAGTCGCCATTGAGCGATATACTACCTATACATCCGCCATAGGCTCCACGATTATGGGGCTCCAGTTCGCTTATAATCTGCATGGCACGTACCTTAGGCGCACCACTCAATGTACCCGCAGGAAAAGTATCGATAAAGGTACGGATGGTATTAGCTCCCTCGTCAAGCGTACCGCTAACACGGCTGACAAGATGAATGACATGACTGTAGAACTGCATATCCTTATAGAAATCAACTTTGACATCATGACAGTTGCGGCTCAGATCATTACGTGCCAGATCAACCAACATGACATGTTCGGCATTCTCCTTTGGGTCGTTACGTAGAAACTCGGCATTCTTCCGATCCTGTTCTGTATTGCCTGTACGACGGGTTGTGCCAGCAATAGGATCGATATAAGCCTTATTGCCCACGATGCGGTTATGGGTTTCGGGTGAGGAACCGAAGATACGAAACCCACCGAAATCAAAGTAGAACAAATAGGGCGAAGGATTGATGCTACGCAAAGCGCGATACAGTTTGAAGTCATCACCCTCATAGCGCTGTACAAAACGGCGACTGACCACTATCTGAAACACATCTCCACGCATACAATGTTCCACACATCGACGGATGTTAGCCTTATGTTCCTCATCGGTCAACGTAGATGTTGTATCACCAACAGGATGAAAATCATAGGCTTTGACTGACGCCTTGTTGATGGCGCGCAGCAACATATCCATCTCAGAAGTATCATCAGGTCGTTCGCCAAGTGTGACAAGCGTCATGGTATTGTTAAAATGGTCGAACACAATAACATCGCGGAAGAGCACATAATAGATATCTGGGGCATCATTTTTCTCCATCGTTGTGTCACGCACAGCAATATTCTCAAAATAGCGCACAGCGTTAAACGACGTAAAGCCATAGAGTCCACAGTATTCCTGTCCTTCTCCACAAACGTGAAACGAATGTATAAAACGGTCAATGGCATCGGCGATAGCCAGTTTGCAACGGTCTCCATCATCGGTTCGTGGTAGCGTTTTCTGTTGGTTGGTACCATCGGGATATTTACAGGTCACCACTCCATGTCCTATAGCAATACTTGCCAAAGGATGAACACCAATAAACGAACGCGCATTGTCATTACCATGATAGTCAGAGCTCTCCATCAGCGCCGACTGTGGATAGAGGTCTCGCAAGCGCATATAGACCCCAACGGGTGTATGCAGGTCGGCCAGAATATGCCGACAATAGGTTGTATAGTTAAAAGTTTCCATATTCTTTAGCCATTGATTTGTTACTGAGATAGGTTTCCACATCCTTATCACCGCGTCCGCTGACGGTCAGCACCACCACATCATCGGGTTTGAACAAATGTTTCATCTTGGCAAGTGCCGCAACAGCATGAGCACTCTCGATAGCAGGAATAATACCCTCCATACGAGTCAGTTCATAACCGGCATAGATGGCCTCATCATCATTGACAGCCAAAATATGGCTTCTGCCACGCGTTGCTAAATCTGCATGCATCGGTCCAATACCAGGGTAGTCCAGTCCGGCACTAATGGTAAAGGCCTCTTTAATCTGTCCACCATCGGTCTGCATCACCAAAGTTCGTGCGCCATGTATGATTCCCTCTGTACCACAGTGCATTGTGGCGGCAGTATAGTCGGTATCAATACCATGTCCGGCAGCCTCAGCCAGATAGATTTGCACGCGGTCGTCATCAATATAATGGTAGATAGTACCTGCGGCATTTGAACCACCTCCCACACAAGCAATAAGATAGTCAGGATAGTCACGACCAACCTTTTCTTCCAATTGTACTTTGAGTTCCTCACTGATAACACTCTGCAAACGGGCAACGATATCAGGATAAGGATGTGGTCCCATCGTGCTACCTACTATATAGAAGGTATCTTGCGGATGACAACACCAGTCGCGAATAGCTTCTGAACAAGCATCACTCAATGTCATATTGCCAGTACGTACAGGATGTACTTTGGCGCCCAGCATGCGCATACGTTCCACATTAGTATGTTGACGCTCTACGTCAGTTGCTCCCATGAATATCTCACACTCCATATTCATCAGGGCACATACCGTTGCCGTTGCCACGCCATGCTGTCCAGCACCGGTTTCAGCAATAATGCGCGTCTTCCCCATACGCTTAGCCATCAGAATTTGTCCCACGGTATTATTAATCTTATGTGCACCAGTATGGTTCAAATCCTCACGTTTGAGATAGAGTTGGCAACCATATCGTTTGCTCATGCGCTTAGCATAGTACAGAGGTGACGGACGTCCTACGTAATCACGCAACAGCGCATAGTATTCGCGGCGAAAGTCCTCACTTTCCAGAATAGGGCGATAAGCCTGCTGCAAATCAGTTACACATTTATATAAGATTTCGGGAACGTAGGCTCCGCCAAACTTTCCGAAGAATCCTTTCTCGTCAACTTGATATTTCATATTGTATAGATGTTATAGTATGGATAATGGTCGGTTTTATTTTTGAAGAGCTTCATAGAGTGCATCGAGTGCTTGATTGGCATTACCAGTTTCTCTGAGTAGCGTCACAAACTTGCTACCGATAATAGCTCCTGCTGCATTCTGTTGCGCACTCTCTAAGGTCTGTTTGTTGCTGATGCCAAACCCTATCATGCGCGGATTGCGCAAATGCATATTATTGATGCGGTTGAAATAGGCAAGTTTAGCCTCATCGAAACTGTTTTGTGCACCAGTAATAGCAGCCGAACTGACCATATAAATAAAACCGTCAGTATGTTCATCGATGAATCGGATGCGCTCTTCACTGGTTTCAGGTGTAATCATCATGATAACTCGAATGTCATAACGGTCGGCAATAGGTTTGACCACATTCAGATAATCATCGAAAGGCAGATCAGGAATGATGGTTCCACTGATACCGCTTTCAGCACAACGACTGAAATAGGTTTCATATCCCATATGCATAACGGGATTCAGATAACCCATCAATACCAGTGGTATTGTGACTTCATCCTTGATGGCAGCCAACTGGCGCAACAGCAGATCGAGTGTCATTCCGTTTTTCAATGCTACAGTACCAGCACTCTGAATGACAGGACCATCTGCCAATGGGTCACTAAAGGGCATACCCACTTCTATCATATCGATGCCACGACGCTGCATGGTCTTGATGACATCTGCTGTATTGTCAATATCTGGACAGCCTGCACAGAAATACAACGATAGCAGTTTGCGCTGACTGGCATTTTGGAAAAGTTGATTTATCTTGTTCATTGTTTTTTATTCTTGTCGATGTTGTCGGAGTACCAACTCCTTATTTATTATTAATGTATATCACAATATTTCGCGAACAGTTTGCAGATATTGCTTGAGTAGCGCCACATTTTTATGACCAGGTGCTACTTCAAAACAACTGTTGAGATCGATACCACACCATCGTGGATGTTGGAAGCGGAGTAGCTCTTCGGTGTTGTGCATGCCAAGTCCGCCACTCAATAGGAAAGGTGTAGTTCCCTTGTAATGACGCAACACCTCCCAGTCAAAACATTTTCCACTACCTCCATAATCTGGAGTCTTTGTATCGAATACGAAGTAATCTACAATTCCATCGTATGCGCCACATTGTTTCAAGTCGTTGACAGATGCCACACTGAGAGCCTTGAGTAGCAATTCCACCCCATTCGCTTTCAGCTGACGACAAAACTCCGGTGTCTCTTGACCATGAAGTTGCACGCCATTGAGGTTGTAATCATTGATACATTGCAGAATATGCATTACCGAATCATTAACAAATACACCAATACGCTCCACACCGGCATCCGCCTCACAACGTGATACAGGACGACTGACGCAACGGGGAGATTTCTGATAGAAGATGAATCCCATCATATGAATACCCAACTGGGCTACTTGACGGATATTATCGGCATCGCGCATACCACATACTTTAACGATCATCGTGCCAAATCTTTGATAAACGCATCAAGAGCAAGTCCTGGATGTTCTTGTTTCATAAACTGTTCACCCATTAGAAATCCGCGATAGCCGGCAAGTCGAAGGCTATTGACCGTTTCGGGATTGGAGAGTCCACTTTCGCTGACCTTGCATCCTTCTTTTGGTAAACGGCTTGCCATGTGAAAACTGTTTTCCACATCAGTCACAAAACTTCCCAGATTACGATTGTTGATACCGTAAAGATCAGGAGCGAGGTCGGCATAATCGAGGTCGCGCTCACCATGCATCTCCAACAACACTTCCATTCCTAAATTGTGAGCTTCACGACACAGTTGACTGCAAGTATCATGGTCGATGGCTGCAGCTATTAGCAATACGGCAGAAGCTCCACAGCGACGAGCTTGTAACAACTGGTATTCGTCAATCACAAAATTCTTGTAAAGCACAGGGATAGTTACCCCACTCTGTCTCGCATCAACAATAAACGAGTCGTTACCGCCAAAATAAGTCTCATCGGTCAAGATACTCAAAGCGGCAGCACCATGCTGTTGATACGAGAGGGGAACCTCTGTTGCCAGTGCCGACTGGTGTATCCAACCTTTAGATGGTGAACGACGCTTGAACTCGGCAATAATGCCCGAAGTAGAATCTATAAGCGCTTTACGCATACTGCCACCCTCTGCCTGCTGTCCTTTGCTTTCCATCAGCCGATCGACCTCAGTAGCAAGTTTCCTTAATGGCATAATTTGGCGGTTGCGCTCATTCTCAATTCGCTTATGGGCGATGATCTCTTCCAGAATATCCATAGCATCAATTGCAGTTGAGTTCCACAAACTTACGGAATGTAGCAAGAGCTTTTCCACTGTCAATGCTCTCACGGGCAATATCTATACATTCCTCAATGCTCTTACTACCCTTTTCCATGACTTGAATACCAAAGGCAGCATTGGCAAGTACAATATTCTTTTGTGCGGGCAAAGCACGGTTTTCAAGTACAGCATCGAATATTTCCTTCGCCTCTTCCTCTGTGGCACCACCTTTAAGTTCTTCCGGACTTGCAACAGCAAAGCCAAGATCTTCAGGCCGGAACACCCGTTCATAGTCGTTGGTAGTCACTTTAAAGTCGCCAGTCAGTGATATTTCATCGTAACCATCAATACTATTGACGATACCATAGTCGATTCCAATTTTCTGATATACCTGACGGTAGAGTCGCATCTGGTCGAGATTGGCAACACCGAGCAACTGACACTTGGGCTGACTGGGATTGACCAACGGACCTAATAGGTTGAATACTGTAGGAAACTGCAATGCCTTGCGGATAGGACCGACAAATTTCATGGCCTTGGCAAAGAGTTGGGCGTGTAGATATACGACACCAGCCTCGTTGATGCTTCGGTTGAGTTTATCGATATCATCGGTAAAATCCACACCATGGTTTCTGATAACATTCGATGCGCCGCTTACCGATGTGGCTGCAAAGTTACCATGTTTTGCCACCTTATAGCCAGCACCGGCAATAACGAAGCACGAAGTCGTTGAAATATTAAACGTATTTTTGCGGTCACCACCAGTTCCCACCACATCAATATATCTGTCGCAATCGAGGATAGCAGGTACACCCGTTGCTAAAATACCGTCACGAAATCCCAGCAATTCATCCACTGTCACGCCACGCATTTGCAGTGCAGTGAGCAGTGCGATAATCTGTTCTTCAGGAAATTCGCTTTGTGTGATTCCCACAATGATGTTCTTCGTTTCTTCACGAGTCAGCGCCTCGTGATTCAACATTCTGTTCAAAATGTCTTTCATTTCCATGATGTTATTCTCCTTTTATTATTCATTTTATGTTTGTTATCTATAAAGAAAAGAGGCCCATCGTAAGAACGACAGGCCTCTTGTTTATTCTTTAAGTATCCACACGGCTGTTCGACTCACGATTCTTTCAATCTTGAGTTGCGCCACCACCATGCTGTAGATACAAATATTGTCATTGTATTTTTTTGTTTGAATGATTATTCGGGTACAAAAGTAATCATTTTCTTTTAATCTGCAAATAAATCGCCAGAAAAAACTACATAACGCACATAAAAAGTATAAATTTCCTACAATTTGTTTTTTGTCATCACCTTACCATGATATCCTGAATATCTACATACCCCCTCATGCGTTCTTCGAGTTTATCTTTGAGATTGTCTTTCGGCTGAAGTCCCAGCTTTCTGCGGATATTAGCACGTTGGGTATTGATATTCGACTCCGTTTTATTGAGTAGCGAGCAAAGATCGCTGAGTTTTCTGTCACGCAGAATGAGCTGTACTATACGTCGCTCAGAAGGTGTCAGTTCGGGGAAAGCCTTCTCAATGCGCTGGCTAACTGAAGCCTCAGCACGTATGAATCGCGTCACATTGGCAATTATATGTCGCTGCGTTGTTTCATCAAACTGTGCCAACAGCAACCGTGTTTGGTCTTCCGTGTATTCAGCCCTTGCCAGTCTGATATACGATTTCACTTGTTTCTTATTGAGTCGCAAGATGTGCAGTAATTCCGCTTCATCGTGTTTCATCATCGTGTTTTCCTTCTGCAGTCGTTCCGCATTGCTGGAAATATGCACACCAAGTACTCCTGTATAGAGCAAAGTCAGCACCACGATAGCCAGACTCTGTATCATCATCGGATCGTTGGTAAATAGTGCACACAATACATACGCCAATATCGATACACCTATATTAATAAGTGAAAACATGGTCTGATACGTAGCAAGTGAGAAAGTGATATTTCCCAATAGCACTATCATTTGTATAAGAATCACCACATGCATGTGTTGCATATCTGGCACAATAGCTCCATAGATAGCATTTGTAGTCATCACCACCAGTGTGGTGAGTGTCATGAGCCTTACTACTGTATTGACACGAAACCATTGCAGTGCATATCCAACAAACCAGATCCAAGTAAGAGCCAACAATGTTCCATTGCTATACTTAAAAAATTCACTTGTAGGACCAGTCAGTTCCATCAGATTGGCAACCAATCCAATGGAAAGTAGGAACGTGTACCAGCAGGTAATCAGCTGGCGTTGTGTGTCAAGATAGTTTTTCTCCCTATGGAAGAATTTCTTGGCCATTTGAACGAACGGTTCAAAATCCGCTCTGAATGACATATCGTCGTTACTATACATAATGGTCTGGGGTGGGTTGGTAATTACGACATTGATATCGTTGACAAAATTACGAAAAAAGTTTGAGATTGACCGTTTTTTAGGTAAAAATTTGATAATTTATTGTGTTTTTGACTATATTTAAGGTGCTGTAAATTTGTATATTGCAGTATATTACTATAATTTTGCAATCGTCAACAGGATGGATGCGCCGGGATAGAAGTTCCCATAACGAATCAATCAACCCGACTCATAAACACTACATGAATGACTATTTTGAAGATTTTACACCATGAAGCACTGATCTTTCTGTTAGTTACCGGTGCATTCACTTGATGACCTTCGTTGTTCGTATTCTCACCAAGCGTGGTATAGCACAAAAGCGAAGTATAAAAACACAAAAGGATATTATTATAGTTCTGTTTCTTACAGATGTGAATCTGCTACCCACAGAACCGAAAGGAGAAGTAAAGAGTGAGTGACTTCTCCATTTCGAAATTGCAACAGACAGCGATATTCATTAGTCCTTTTTTTATTCAAGAAAGAGCGACAGCCCAGCGGGGTCGTCGCTCTTTCCTATTTTTGTATTCATCATCATCAATCAGAATATCGGCTCAGACAGAATAATCCTCATCAAACAGATTCATCCCACTACACCTCATTTGGCAATGGGAATATTATTTATTGTATTTCCAAAGCAATCCTTTCACCAGTTTGCCATACTCCTTGATGACATCGTCGGGCCAAGGACCGGTGGCAGTAGCACGTGGCAAGAGCATTGAGCAACTCTCGTTTTTGTCGCTGATAGACCAGCATACCCAACTGATGCCAAGTCTTTCACACATCTGAATCCATTGTTCTTCACTCACAGGGTCAATCTTTCCATCACCACTGGCTTCAGTAGCACCACTTTCAGAGATAAACACGGGGATTCCTTTCTTTACAGCCTCTTCTGTTCGCTCACGCAGATAGTCGCCGTGTGTGGCTGCATAGAAATGTACGGTGTACATGATATTATTGAAACCCTGCAATGGACTCTCAGCCACCAAATGGATATCCTGATCCCAGTGTGGGCAACCTACGAGGACAATATTATCAGGGTCATACTTTCTGATTTCGAAAATCACCTCAGTAGCATACTTCTTCAGGTCAGCCCATGTATCTTCCACAGGTTCGTTATATATCTCGTAGATGACGTGCGGATACTTGCCGTAGCGCTGCGCCATACGACCGAAGAAGTCTTTAGCCTCAGCAGTTTTGAGGTTATGGCTGTGCCAGTCGATGATGACATAGACATTATTCTTGATAGCCGACTCAATGACCGGTGTCATGCACTGCATAGCGAAATCTGGATTCTCCAAGTAATTGTCTTCTATCAGTATTCCCATAGCAGCACGAATGACCGAAGCATTCCAATCCGTCTTGAGGGTCTTCACTACCTGTTTGTTATAGAATCGTGGCCAGAGATTATGCCATCCCAGACTGACGCCACGCAGGATAACAGGGTTTCCTTGTTGGTCACAGAGTTGTGCACCTTTCACTTGCAACTGTCCATACTGTTTTACGGGGTCTGCAGCCTTAACTGTTGCAGCTGCCATAAGCATAACGACAGCAAGAAAAAGCGTTTTCAATGCTGCCGGAAAGTGTTCATTCATCATTAGTTTTCTGTTTTGTTATTGTTAGGAGAAATTGGTTCAGAACAAAGAGATGGTGTAGAGATAGACCACAGCCGCAGGAATAGCCAAGAGCGAAGAGTCGAAGCGGTCGAGCATTCCTCCATGTCCTGGCAGTATATTGCCACTGTCCTTGATGCCCATGGTGCGTTTAAACAGGCTCTCCACCAAATCACCCCAGGTACCAAACACTACAACGACGAGTCCTAATCCGAGCCATTCCCATGTGGCCAGCATCGACGTCATGCCCAACAACTGCCCGTTATCTACATAATTAGCAATGCCCCATGCCACAGCCAATACTACGACACATCCACCGATACTTCCTTCCCATGATTTTCCTGGCGATACTCTTGGGAAGAGTTTGTGACGTCCAAGTAGCGAACCCACGCAGTAGGCACCCGTGTCGTTCATCCACAAGAAGACAAATACCGACAGTGGCAGTATGGGATTAAACATCACGATTCCCTCTGGTGTTGCATTAAATGCCAACACATTAAGTAGTGAGAACGGAAGTGCAATATACATCTGTGAGAACATCGTATATGCCCAGTCGTTGATTGGATCAGTTTGTTTCAGATAGAGTTCTGCAACGATAAGATAGATGACCGTCACCAGATAAGGGATAAACACCACCGATTTTGCCATTCCTCCATAGACATCGCTACAGAAGAAAGTCATGGCAAGGAAGAAATACACGCCAGCCACAGTAGTGATGAAGCGATTGATGGCCACCCCTTCGCGCTGATTTACCAGTCCACCAAACTCCCATATAGTGAGTCCGGTGATGAATGCGAAGAGCAGCACCATAGCTTCAGGGCGCAGAAAACTTGCCACAATGGCAGCCACAAATAATATACCGGTAATGGCTCTTACTATAAAGTTTTTCATTGATTTCCTTCTTTGTTTTGATTATCCGTATCGTTGTCATCCACTGGTGTGGCATTATTCTCTTGTTGTGCTTTCAGTGCAGCCTCAGCCTCCAGTCGCTTGCCACGTTCCTCTGCCATGCGCTCTGCTTCCGCACGCTGCTGAGCCTCAAGCAATTCTTCCGCACGACTGGTCCATGGGCGCTTGCCGAATATTTTCTCCACATCCTCTGCGAATATCACCTCACGCTCTATCAGTAGCTGAGCCAATTGAGCATGTCCTTCCTTATGTTCGCTGAGAATCTGCTTGGCACGGTCATATTGTTCGTTGATCATCTTCAGCACCTCATCGTCCATCACCTTAGCGGTCGTTTCAGAGTAAGGACGCTGGAACTGGTATTCGTTATTGTTGTAATAGCAGATATTG
This sequence comes from Prevotella sp. P4-119, assembly GCF_002251345.1. Classification (NCBI taxonomy): domain Bacteria; kingdom Pseudomonadati; phylum Bacteroidota; class Bacteroidia; order Bacteroidales; family Prevotellaceae; genus Prevotella; species Prevotella sp. P4-119. The sequence continues at coordinate 30,404 of NZ_NPJB01000058.1, forward strand.
GGCAATTTGTCACCCATACCGGCATAGGCAATCATGCCATAAGCCTGTTTGGTAGTGCGTTCCAGATCGTTCATCGCTCCAGTAGAGATATGTCCGATGAAGAGTTCCTCTGCCGCGCGTCCGCCCAACAGTGAGCACATCTCATCGAGCATAGCCTCCTTGGTTTGGATTACGCGCTCTTCGGGCAGATACCATGCAGCGCCCAGTGCTCCGCCACGTGGCACGATGCTCACTTTGACGAGTGGGTTAGCATGTTCTGTAAACCATGATATGGTAGCGTGACCCGCTTCGTGTATAGCGATCGAGCGTTTTTCCTCGTTGGTCATGATTTTGGTTTTCTTTTCCAATCCTCCGATGATGCGGTCAACCGCATCAAGGAAATCCTGCTTGCCCACTCTATGGCTATTGTGGCGTGCTGCAATCAGGGCAGCTTCGTTGCACACATTAGCAATGTCAGCGCCAGAGAATCCTGGAGTCTGACGTGCCAAGAAGTCCACATCTACAGTATCGTCGAGTTTCAATGGTCTGAGGTGTACCATAAACACCTCCTTGCGTTCGTTCAAATCGGGCAGATCCACATGAATCTGTCTATCGAAGCGTCCTGCACGCAGCAGTGCCGAGTCGAGCATATCCGCACGGTTGGTGGCTGCCAGCGTAATAATTCCGCTGTTGGTACCAAATCCGTCCATCTCCGTGAGCAGCGCATTGAGCGTATTCTCACGTTCATCGTTTCCACCCATTGATGGATTTTTCGAGCGGGCACGTCCCACGGCGTCAATCTCGTCGATGAAGATGATGCAAGGAGCCTTTTGCTTAGCTTGTTGGAAGAGGTCGCGCACACGACTGGCCCCCACACCTACAAACATCTCTACGAAGTCACTTCCACTCATAGAGAAGAACGGCACGCCAGCTTCGCCCGCCACGGCTTTGGCAAGCAGCGTCTTACCCGTTCCTGGAGGGCCTACGAGCAGTGCGCCCTTGGGTATTTTTCCTCCCAGTTCAGTATATTTCTGTGGGTTTTTGAGGAAATCCACAATCTCTTGCATTTCCTGTTTTGCCCCGGCTTGACCAGCCACATCTTTAAAGGTAATGTTCAGTTCACCACCCTTTTCATACATCTGAGCCTTTGACTTTCCGACATTGAATATTCCTCCGCTTCCCCCTTTGCCACCGCTCATACGGCGCATGATGAATATCCAAATAACCACAATAATCACCAATGGCAAGACATTGATGAATATAGTATGAAGCAGCGCACTGTCCTGTTCGTTGTCGTATGAGAAGTCGCCACTGAATTTCTTCTGTGCCCGCGCCTGCTCCACAAAGCGTTCCACTTGTTCCACAGAACCGATTTCCACTTCCACTGTAGGGTTCTGCCCCACTTGTTTCACACCACCGTTGAAAACATCTCTCAGGTGTTCCTTTTTAGGATACATGTGAAGTACATCCTTGTTTTTATTGACCACAATCTTCTGGGCATATCCTTTCATCACCATAGTCTGAAACTGGGTGTATGTTCGTTTTATGTTGACGCTGGATGAAGAGCCACCCTGTGTGAACATTGCGATGGCAATGCCAATGATGACAAGTCCATAAAGCCAGCTCATATTGAAGCGTGGCATATTCATGTTAGGTTCTTTCTTTTGATTATCGTTCATACCTTATATATAATATATGGCCCGCCGCATGGGGGCCGTCATTGTTTCAATGTCAGTCTAAGTCGGGAAGGTGTTTCACGTCAGCATCGTCCCAGAGATGTTCCAAATCGTAGTACTCTCTCACGTCAGGCAGAAACACGTGCACCATGACATCGGCAAAGTCGATAGCCACCCACTGTGCCGCTTCCGTTCCAGCCACCGCAATAGGTTTCTCTGCGAGTTCCTTTCTGACGGTTTCCGCCACCGAGTCCGCAATAGCATCCACCTGTGTAGGTGATGCACCTTGGCATATTACGAAATATTTGCAGATGGTGCCTTCAATGTGTTGCAAGTCAGCCACCACGATGTCTTTACCTTTTTTCTCTTGTATTCCTTTTATTATAGTTTCTACGAGTTGTGTCGATTGTTCCATTTTTATTCTATTTGAATTGCAAAGATAAGTTTATTTCTTGATAATAGTGCTTATTATGCTGTTTTTTTGCAGTTTTTTAGAAAAAAATCGCGTTTTTTTTTGTTGTTTCAAAAAAAAGCCGTACCTTTGCATCCGCAATTAAGGCATTGGGGTATGGTGTAATGGTAACACTGCAGATTCTGGTCCTGCCTTTCCTGGTTCGAATCCGGGTACCCCAACACAGTGAGAGTGTTGCAAACTACGATGGTTTGCGGCACTTATTTTTTTGCTTTTTCCTTAGCAAAATATGTTTCTTTCTCCCATTCCGACCGCAATTTATGGCTCAGTAGATAATTAGTGGGGGTAAGCGTATATCATGGAAAGTCTGTAGAGAAAGAATTTCTCATCCCTAATTCCCCTTAGTGCTGCCCTGAAGGACTTGACTTTGGCGTTGAAAGACTCTGCTGCTGCGTTAGACGACCTGTTATTGTAGAAGTTGAGAATGTCATCATAGGTCTGTAAGCATCGGTTCGCCACGCGTACTTCCCCACCCCCATCATTACGTTTGACCGTGCGCTCAGTTATTTCAGTTTTCAATAAATTTCGAACACTCGAACACCAATACAGCCTAACTCACAGTAGTTCATGGTTTTGAGTGGTGTTCGAAACCTTAAGATTTCAAACACCCTTCGAACACCACTCCGACCACGTGAACCGCCAGCTATCCTCAACAGGAGACTCTGATTGAGCATACATATCGAAGTATACGTAGGGAGACTTGAGTTTATCAGACTTTTCTCAAGCCTTGATAATATTATTATCAAACGTTAGATAACACCATTATCAAACGTTAGATAACACCATTATCAAACGTTGGATAACACCATTGTCAAACGTTGGATAACACCTTTTTCAAACGTTGAAAAGACCTTTTTCAAACGTTAGACAACACTCTTGCCATACATTAGACAATACCTTGGCCATACATTAGACAATAGTCTTGCTAAACGTTATCAAAAGACTGTCGATCCGTTTTATTTCTGGCTGATTTCTGAGTGGCAATTGTTATTTTGACGGATAGATCTGAGTTTTCGTAATATGTTTTCGAAATTGTGTGGTCGATGTGTGGTCGATGTTTCATGCATCGACCACACTATAAAATACTAACCAACAATACGTTGCACGCTTCTGTGGTCGTGTGGTCGAAATTTCTTAAAAACTAAAACAACTGTAGCCTGGCGCACAGCACCGAAGATAGGCTGCACCTCGGAAGTACAAAAGAAAATCGGAATTTTCTTTTGTATTTCTCTCGGTTTGCACTATCTTTGTACCCAGAAACAAAAACGCAAGAAATATGAAGAACGTAACAGAAACAATTAAGTATATCGGCTGCGACGATGCTGATGTACGACTATTTGAATCACAGTATAAAGTGCCGGAAGGCATGAGCTACAACTCGTTTGTAATCCTCGATGAGAAAGTTGCCATTATGGATACCAGCGACAAGCGCACCATGGAACAATGGAAAGCCAACCTCGCTGAAGCACTCAACGGACGTAAGCCCGACTATCTCGTGGTGCACCACTTGGAGCCAGACCACGCCAGTGGACTCGGTGAAGTGCTGGCACTCTATCCCGATATTAAAATAGTATGTTCGGCACGTGCGCTGACCATGATTCCACAATACTTCCCCGATGCAGACCTTGCCGATAAGGCTATTGCCATGAAGGAAGGCGACACCCTCTCGCTGGGCGAACACACCTTGACATTCATCATGGCACCTATGGTACACTGGCCCGAAGTGATGGTGAGCTACGACAGTAAGGACAAAGTACTCTTCTCTGCCGATGCTTTCGGTAAGTTTGGCGTGATGGATGCCGATCCCGATGACTGGGCTTGCGAGGCAAGACGCTACTATTTTAATATCTGCGGAAAATATGGCAACCCCGTGACAACACTTTTGCAGAAGGCTGCAAAACTCGATATCCAACAGATTCTGCCTCTCCACGGTCCACTGCTGAAAGGTGAACAAATGGCTGAAGCCGTGCGTCTCTACAACATCTGGGGAAGCTACGGTGTGGAAGCAGAGGGTGTGTTTATCGCCCACGCTTCTATCCATGGATGCACCAAGGCTGCTGCAGAGATGCTGGCTGAGATACTCAAAAAGAAAGGCTGTAAGAAGGTGGCCATCTCTGACCTGTGTCGCGAAGATCAAGCAGAAGCCATAGAAGATGCATTCAAATATGGCAAAGTGGTGCTGGCTGCATCAAGCTACGACGCTGGACTGTTTCCACCGATGTACGACTTCCTGCACCATCTGACCATCAAGACATGGCAGAAGCGCGAAGTGGCACTCATAGAAAACGGAAGTTGGGCCCCAACAGCTGCCCGTGTGATGAAGCAGATGCTGGAGCCCATGAAGGATATTACCATAAAAGGCGACACCGTGACACTGCGTGGCGTGGTGAAGCCTACAGATATACCGGCTCTTGAAGCTTTGGCTGACGCCATTTTGGCGTAACAGCCTATAGGCATTAGGCTTTTGCCAATGCCTGACGGAACTGGTTCATCAACCACTCTTTCTGCTCGGCAATCGTCATCTGCGAATTGTCGAGCAGAATTGCATCTGATGCCTGACGTAAGGGAGACACCTCACGATGGGAGTCGATATAGTCGCGTTCTTCTACATTGCGCAAAATGTCGGCGTAATCAGCCTCCATACCCTTGCCTTTCAACTCATCATAACGGCGGCGGGCACGCACTTCGGCAGAGGCGGTGACGAAAATCTTCAGTTCAGCATCAGGAAACACTACGGTACCGATGTCGCGACCATCCATCACAACTCCTTTATCCTTGCCCATCTGCTGTTGTTGCGCTACCATGGCGGTGCGCACAAATGGTAAGGCTGCAATGGGACTGACGCGACTCGACACCTCCATGGTGCGGATGTCGTGCTCTACCAACTCGCCGTTGAGATAGGTGTCTGGGCGACCTGTCTCGGCATTGAAACGGAAGGAGATGTTGACATCGCCCCGGTCGATATGCTCGCGAAGGGCTTCTTCATCAATACCTTTATCGGTAAAGAGTCCGTTGCGCAGCGCATAGAGCGTCACACTGCGATACATGGCTCCCGTGTCAACATAGACGTATCCCACTTCGCGTGCCAAGTCCTTGGCCATGGTACTCTTACCACACGACGAATGACCGTCGATGGCTATCGTTATCTTCTTCATATCGTTTGTTTTTTTCGTTTGTAATTACAATCTTGATTCAAGTTTCGCAACTGAGGGAATTGATTGAAGTTAAAGAACGTTTTCGTTAAGCCAAATGAGCAGAATAAAGCTCGCTTTAATTCTGTCATGGCGAGAAAAGGTGCCATAAAATGGAAGTTATCACTCCCTACGGTCGTTCGGGAAGTTAAGAGACAATAGCCTTTTGCCGTAAGACGTAGGACATTTGTCCCTTAACTTCTCTCTAACTTCCCTAACTTCCCTTAACTTCCCCACATGCGATAGTTCAGTAATCTTGATAATTTGTTGTTAAAAACTATAGGACGCTCCCAACAGCAGCGACGAGGCTGACACATGGTAGCGAGCATACGCCACATGAAACTTGAAGCGCTCCAACTGCAGACCGGCACCACACGACAAGCCGGCGCCATGGCTGCTCTCACCATCGCCATCACTGAGACGCATCTCGCTGGGGCGACGGAAATGGTAGCCGGCAGCTACATAGACATGGTCGCCCAAGAAGACATCGGCACCGATGGTGAGGTGTTTCAGAAGCGACACATCCCAACTGTTGAGTCGCGACAACGTTGCAGAGAAGCGCAACGGAGCAGCAGAAAGGCGCTTGGAGATGCCTACTGCCACATCCAAGGGCAGATCTTCATGGGTGTCGGCATAGGTTTGGACCTGTCCACCCAGATTGCGTGCAGAGGCTGACAGGGAGATACCGTGATCTTCGTCGTAATAGTTGAGTCCTAAATCGGCAGCAATAGCCTGCGAATGGTAGCCTGCAAGATCGGAAGTGATATAGCGAAGGGCTACTCCACCACTCCACCTATCGCCCAAGAGATAAGCCAACGAGGCAGAGAGTGCTATGTCCTTGGCTGACAAATCGCCGAGGTCGGTGCCCGATGCATCCATCTGTCGCATGTCGCCATAGTCCATATACTGTGCACTCACAGCCCATGTGGCTCGTTCGCCCCAAGCCTTGACAAACGCTGCCGACGCCGTTTTCACTCCTTCCATATAGGTCATATAGTTGAGATTGAGCGTGCGGTCGGAAACATTGCTGATCAGGGCGGGATTATGAAACACCAGCGATGCGTCGTCGTCGCTAATACTGATATTGTCGCCACCCAATGCCGCAGCATGCACACTGACAGGCAAGCGGAGGAACGTATATACCTCCTGGCTTTCCTGTGCAACGGTGGCTGATGCCGTGCAGAGGCTGATGAGGGTCAGTATGACTTGCTTCATCGCTGATAATGTTTCCTGTGATTCTATTACGCAAGAATTAGAATGTCCACTTCACTGCCAATGTTGGATTGACAAAGAAGTTTTTGCCATTGTAGGTGTTGTAAACGAAGTTATGGCTGATCTCTACCTCGGAACCTACGCTGAGATTAACGTCTTTCATGCCAGGCAGGGTGTTGAGGTTGTACCAGAACTGCGGTTCGGTGAGCATCACCAGTTGTCCGTGACCGTTAGCTTTCTCTCCACGCCAGAAATCAATGAAGCCGGAGAAGGTGCAAGCCTTGTTGGCAAAAGTGATGCCCCATACACCGGTCAGCTGCATGCTATGGTAAGCGTGAGTATAGTCGTAGCTCTTGAAGTAGCGCTTGTAGAGCACTTGTACGGAATAGGTCTTGGAGAAATCGGAAGAATGACCGTTCCAGGCGGGACCCAACAGGGCTGCATGCTGGAAACTACCCGAACGGTTGAGACCGCCGTCATACTCTATATGGGCTGCAAGGGGTGATCCCTTGCCAAGATTGAACTCGCGCGAAATCTCGGTATAAGCGGCCTCCATGAACTTGCGGCTGAGGTCGAAATCCACAAAATAATACCATGAACCGAAGCGGTCGGCTTTGAACTGTTCAAGGGTGAGAGTCACCTTTTGACGGCCTGCTTCCTCGTCGGAATAGATATTACGGCCAAAATCGTAGTGCAGTTGTACGTTCTGTGCCTGTGCGGCAAGGGCAAAAATAGCCACAAGGCTACTGAGAATAACTTTTTTCATTGTTTGTTATTTTTGGGTTAATAATTGTATCATCTGTCGGGCTGCCACATCGGGAGCCTTGCTGTCACCAAGTATTTGCTGTACCTGCCGGTAACCTTCGAGCATCACCTGACGCTGAGCGCCACCAGGCAGGATGGCTTCGAGTTGCATTCGGATATTGTCAACGCTGAAAGTGTCTGCCACCAATTCGGTAACGACTTCGCGGTCGGCTATCAGATTGACCAGCGACACATAGCGTACCTTCAGCAGATGGCGACGAAGATAGCCAATGAGCCAAGGCAATGGAGTTTCATAACATACCACTTGCGGCACATTGAACATGGCGGTTTCAAGTGTGGCAGTACCACTGGTGACAAGGGCTGCCGTGGCTGTGGATAACAAATCGTAGGTCTGATTGCGCACCATACGGACTGCCGTGCCACGCAGAAAACGGTCGTAACAAGAGGGTTCGATGCCCGGTGCTCCTGCCAACACGATATCGTAACGGTCTGACAGATGGCGCGTGGCGGCTATCATGGCAGGCAGATTGTCTTTGATTTCCTGGCGGCGCGATCCTGCCAACAAGGCAATGACCGGACGCAAGGGCTGTTCGGCATGATGGGTGCTCTGATATTCGCGCACCTCCTGTGCGGTGGGATTGCCCACATAATGGATGGGGTAATGGTGCTTGCCTTCAAAAAATGCCACCTCGAAGGGAAGTATCGAGAAGAGTTCGGCTACATCGCGCTTGATATTCTTGATGCGATATTCCTTCCATGCCCATATCTTCGGGGCAATATAGTAATAGACGGGAATATCAGTATGGCGTTTGAGCCAGGCTGCTATGTCGAGATTGAAACCGGGATAATCGACAAGGATTACCACATCGGGGTGCCACGCTACGATATCGGCTTTGCATCGGCGCATGTTCTTGAGGATGGTGGGCAGATGGAGTAATACGGGAATGAAACCCATATAAGCCAACTCACGATAGTGTTTGACCAGCGTGCCACCAGCCTGCTGCATCTGTTCGCCACCGAAAAAGCGAAACTCTGCCCGTTCGTCAAAGGTCTTGAGCGAACGCATCAGACGTGAGGCATGAAGATCACCGCTCGCCTCGCCAGCTATCAAATAGTATCTCATTCGGTCCAATTGCTCATGCGGTCCAACATATCGTATGCCGTCTTCTGCTTGAAAAAAAAAGTAATAGCTACATAGCCATGGTCTAATGCCCATTCGTCGGTATCGTCCGATTCGGGCTCAAGATTGGCATAATGGCCTACCATCCACCAATAGTCGTAGTTGCGGGGATGATGACACTTCTCTACTTCATTATACCAGATGCCTTTGGTCATGCGACATACCTTAACACCACGAAACGAAGGCAACTTCGGAAAATTGACATTGAGACAAACTCCTTCGGGCAAACCTTCGGTCAATACACGTGCTACCATGCGGCGAACATAAGGGCGAAGAGGCTCGAAATCGGCATCATCACGATGGTCGCAAAGGGAAAAAGCTACGGAGGGGATGGACTTCATACAGCCTTCACGCACCACGCCCATCGTGCCGCTATAGTGGGAATTGACCGAAGCATTGTCGCCATGATTGATGCCGCCAAGCACCAAAGCAGGCCGACGATCGGGACAAAGTTCTGCCATTGCCAACTTCACACAATCCACGGGAGTGCCGTTGCACGACCAAATCTCTACTCCTTCCTCCTGATGCTGCTGATGTAACGTCAGCGGTAACGTGGCAGAGAAAGCACACGAATAACCGCTACGGGCTGAATCGGGCGCACAGACCAGCACGTCGGCAAGGTCGCGAACCATCGCCACAAGACTGTTGATGCCCTTGGCTGCATAGCCGTCATCATTGGAAATAAGTATCAGTGGTTTTCTTTTATCCATGCTCTGTTATATGATTTTGTTTGCAAAAGTACTAAAAAAGGTTGATATTTGACCGATTCTCAGAGAAAATTCGTAACTTTGCAACCTATATAAATTATTTAGAGATTGGATATGGGAAAGATTATCGCACTGGCAAACCAGAAAGGCGGAGTTGGAAAGACTACTACCACCATCAATCTGGCAGCATCACTCGCTACACTGGAGAAGTCGGTTCTCGTGGTCGATGCAGACCCGCAGGCCAATGCTTCCAGCGGACTGGGCGTTGACATCAAAGAAGTGGAATGCTCACTCTATGAGTGTATCATCGACAAAGCCGACGTGCGCGATGCCATCTATACTACCGACATCGACGGACTCGACATCATACCAAGCCACATCGACTTGGTGGGAGCTGAAATAGAAATGCTCAACCTCGACAATCGTGAGCGAGTGCTCAAAGACTTGCTGGCTACCATCCGCAACGACTATGACTATATTCTCATAGACTGTTCACCATCGCTCGGACTGATTACCGTCAACGCACTTACGGCTGCTGACTCGGTCATCATACCCGTGCAGTGTGAATACTTCGCACTGGAAGGTATCAGCAAACTGCTGAACACCATACGCATCATCAAGAGCAAACTCAATCCGCAACTGGAGATTGAAGGATTCCTACTGACGATGTACGACTCACGTCTGAGACTGGCAAACCAAATCTACGATGAAGTAAAACGCCACTTCCAAGAGCTGGTATTCAAGACCGTCATACAGCGTAACGTCAAACTGTCGGAGAGTCCAAGCCACGGACTGCCCGTCATACTCTATGATGCCGACTCTACAGGATCCAAAAACCATCTGGCTCTCGCCAAGGAAATCATCAACAAAAACAGTAATCAGACCAAACGATAATGACCGTAAGAAAGAAATACGACCGCAGCGTACTGGGAAGAGGACTCGATGACATGGGTGCAGGAAGAGGACTCGATGCACTCATCGACACGGGCAACGTACACACACAGGGTTCGTCAAACCTCAACGAGATTGACATCACTGAGATTGAACCCAACCCCAACCAGCCACGACGCGAGTTTGATCAGGAAGCACTACAAGAATTGGCCAGCAGCATCAGAGAGTTGGGCATCATACAGCCTATCACTCTCCACAAAACAACTGGCGACAAATATCAAATCATTGCAGGAGAACGACGCTGGAGAGCATCACAACTGGCTGGACTCACTAAAATTCCTGCCTATATCGTCACAGTAGAAGATGAGAACGTCATGGAAATGGCACTCGTCGAAAACATACAGCGCGAAGATCTCAATGCAATTGAAATTGCACTGGCATACCAACACTTGGCAGAAAAGGGAGGTATGACACAGGCACGCATCTCAGAGCGAGTGGGCAAAAGCCGTACCGATGTCACCAACCATATGAGACTGCTCAAACTGCCTGCACAAGTGCAAATGGCACTCAAAGAGCATGAGATTGACATGGGACATGCAAGGGCGCTACTTGCCATTGACAGCCCATCTATACAAATCAGACTCTTCAAGGAGATCCAGAAAGAAGGATACTCCGTCAGAAAAGTTGAAGAACTGGTGCAAGCGCTCAAGAACGGCGATGATATCAAAACCAGCAAAGGAAAAATTGCAGCAAAAAACAAATTGCCGGAAGAGTTCTCTTTGCTGCGCGACAGACTCTCACAATTCTTCCAAACTAAAGTGCAGATGACTTGTTCGCCAAAAGGAAAAGGCAAAATCAGTATTGCCTTCGACAACGAAGAACAGCTGGAACGCATCATGAATGCACTCGACAACAGCAATCAGTAATAAACAAAGATATGTCGTGTGCAACCTGTAATGGGTTGCACACGCAATATGTCTAACAACGCTATCTATCAGTTGAAACACTATAATAACATATCAACGCTGAAATTCGCAATATGCTCGCTACTGCTGGCAATATGCACCTCGGCCTATGCACAACAGCATAAGATCATCAAAGAGGATACTGCACCAGTGGACAGCATTGACCTGATGATGGCACGCATCGACTCGCTGGTCACTGCAGACTCTATCATCAACATGACTGCCAATAAAGACGAGCGATCAATACTACAGGTGGATTCCACCAAGCGCATCAAAGCGAAACGCGACTGGTCAACATGGAAACCTGATCCACAACGCGCACTTTGGCTGGCTCTGGTACTGCCGGGAGCAGGACAGATATACAATCGAAAATACTGGAAACTACCTATCGTATATGGAGGATTCATGGGATGTATCTATGCCATGACATGGAACAACATGATGTACAAGGATTACTCACAAGCCTACCTCGACATCATGGACGATGATCCAAATACCAACAGCTACAACAAATTCCTGCACCTCGGCATGCAGATAAACAGCAGCAACGAAGAAAGGTATAAACAGATATTCAAAAGTCGTAAAGACAAATACCGCCGGTGGCGCGACATGAGCTTCTTTGTGATGGTAGGTGTCTATGCCCTATCGGTCATCGATGCCTATGTTGATGCCGAACTATCGGTGTTCGATATATCAAAAGATCTCAGTCTGAAAGTAAAGCCTACAGTCATTCCCAACCATAACGGGGGGAATCCGCTGACGGCACAGTCGCTGGGTGTGAATTGCAGCCTCAACTTCTAATCACACACCACACTCACTAAAAAGAAAGCAACAAGAAAAGGAATGAACAAAAGACTTATTAGCATATTCACCCTGCTGACCGTCTTAATCATGGGCGTACAAGCACAGGTGGTGACTACAAACGAAGAAGATACCGACGAAGAGGATGAACTCATCGTTATTGACGAAGAGGGTAAAGAGGAAATTATCGAATTTCCTGAAGCAATGACCTATGACCTCGACAGTCTGCTCAACGAGTATATGGCGAAAACATATCTCACACCCGAAGACTGTAATACAACAAATGAAAATCCTTCATATCCCACAGAGGTGTTTGTCGAACGCCTCTACAGACTGCCTACCGTCATGGAAATGGCACATAATGAGGTAGTGCAACAGTTTATCGACAGATACTGCACCAGACTCAGACGCACTATAGGCTATGCACTTGGAGCATCCAACTTCTATATGCCTATCTTTGAAGAGGCGCTCGATCTCTACCAGATACCACTCGAACTACGCAATCTGCCTATCATAGAATCGGCACTCAACCCCAAAGCCGTATCAAGAGTGGGGGCAACAGGACTCTGGCAGTTTATGCTCACCACAGGAAAAACATACGGCCTGCAGGTCAACTCACTCGTTGACGAACGTCGCGACCCCATCAAGGCTTCGTTTGCTGCTGCACACTATCTGAGCGATCTCTATAAGGTGTTTGGCGACTGGAACCTCGTCATCGCTGCTTACAACTGTGGACCGGCTAACGTCAACAAGGCAATACAAAGGTCTGGAGGAGCAAAAGACTATTGGCAGATTTATCCCTATCTGCCAAAAGAAACAAGAGGTTACGTGCCGGCTTTCATAGCTGCCAACTACATGATGACCTACTACTCGAAGCATAACATCTGTCCGATGCACAGCACATTGCCTGCACAAACAGATACAGTGATGGTGGCGCGAAACATCCATCTGCAACAGATTGCTGGGGTGTTGGGAATAGACATCGAACAGCTTCGAGCACTCAACCCGATGTATCGACGCGACGTGGTACCCGGTGCCACACAGCCATACGCCATCAGACTGCCACTGGCTGACGTCAACCGATTCATCGAAATGGAAGACTCTATCAGCAACTATAGGGCAAGCGAACTGCTGACTAACCGCATGCAGGTGGAGGTTAACGATGATGTGCCTACCTACTATCATAAGAGCAAACGCTATGTGAAGAGCCGAAAGTGGCGCGTCACAAGACGCTCCCATATGCATCGCGGATCAAAATCAAAAGCACGACGTGGCAAGGCAAGGCACAGCAAGAAACGCAGCAAGGCACGCAGCAGAAGACGCAGATAAGACACTGCACCAATAACGATTCTTCCCTATATATAAATAAGGTATAGTATTCACCTATAATTGGCAAACGACAATGGACGAGGACATCAAAAACAAGGAAACAGCCGACAATGAATTGATTAACGGAGCCTTCCAACACTTGTTGGATACGTATTTGGCATCACGTCACCGCAAGAAAGTGGACATCATCACGAAGGCTTTCAACTTTGCAAGACAAGCACATAAAGGTGTCCGCCGACTGTCGGGGGAACCCTATATCATGCACCCTATCGCCGTAGCACAAATCGCATGCGAAGAAGTGGGACTCGGTTCTACAAGTATATGTGCTGCATTGCTGCATGATGTGGTGGAAGATACAGACTACACCACCGAAGATATAGAAAACATCTTCGGCTCGAAGATTGCACAAATTGTTGATGGACTGACAAAAATCAGTGGAGGTATATTCGGTGAACAGGCTTCGGCACAAGCTGAAAACTTCAAGAAACTCTTGCTCACTATGAGCAATGACATCCGGGTCATACTCATCAAAATATGCGACCGACTGCACAATATGCGCACACTGCAGTCGCAACCTGCCAACAAACAATACAAGATTGCAGGAGAAACACTGTATATCTACGCACCATTGGCGAACCGTTTGGGACTGAACAAAATCAAATCGGAACTGGAAAATCTGAGTTTCCAGTATGAACATCCCGACGAATACAATAGCATCAAGGCTAAACTCGCATCTACAGAAGCATCACGACGAGAACTCTTCGACCAGTTTACAGCTCCTATCGAAGAGGCACTCAAGAAGATGGGTATCAAGTATGAAATCAAAGAACGCGTCAAAACACCATATTCCATCTGGAATAAGATGCAGAATAAACATGTGACCTTCGACGAAATCTACGACATACTGGCAGTGCGCATCATCTTCACACCAGAGAAACGTGAGGAAGAGGTCAACGAATGTTTCAACATCTATGTTGCTATCTCTAAGATATACAAGTCGCACCCAGACCGATTGCGCGACTGGCTCAACCACCCAAAGGCCAACGGATACCAAGCACTCCATGTCACCCTGATGTCAAAACAAGGACGATGGATTGAGGTGCAGATTCGCTCCGACCGTATGGACGAAATTGCAGAACAGGGATTTGCCGCACACTGGAAATACAAAGAGGGCGAAGAGTACGAATACACTGAAGATGAGAGCGAACTCAATGAATGGTTGCGTACCATCAAGGAAATTCTTGACGACCCGCAACCCGATGCTATGGATTTCCTCGATGCTATCAAACTCAATCTCTTCGCATCGGAAATCTTTGTGTTCACACCGAAAGGCGAAATCAAAACGATGCCTGCAGGATGTACAGCACTCGACTTTGCATTCAGCATACACACCTTCTTGGGCTCTCACTGTATTGGCGCAAAGGTAAATCATAAACTGGTACCGCTGAGCCATAAACTCAACAGTGGTGACCAAGTGGAGATCCTGACATCGAAATCACAACACGTACAACCTTCGTGGATCAACTTTGTATCTACCGCCAAGGCAAGAGCTAAGATACAAGCCATACTCAGACGTGACGGCAGAGAGATGCAGAAACAAGGCGAAGAAATACTCAATGCCTTCCTGACCAAGAACGAGATAGAGAATACCGCTGCTACCATTGACAAACTCGCTGCGTTCCATGAAGTGAAAAACCGCGAGGAACTGCTTCAAGCACTGGGAGAGAAGACTATTTTGCTGGGAGAAAAAGACCTCGACGAACTGCACGGCAAGAACAATCCAAGCACTATAAAAGGTTGGCGACGACTCGTACCGTTCCTCGGACGTAGCAAGCAACAGAAGAAAGAGGATACCACACAACAGGAATTCTTTGTGGTTCCAGAAAACTTCAACCGCAAGAAACCAATCTATATCACAGACGACAATATCGGACAATATAAGTTCCGACATTGCTGCCACCCTATTCCTGGTGACGATATCCTGGGATTCATCGACAACAAGCACCGTATCGAAATACATAAGCGTGCCTGTCCTGTGGCTGCTAAGCTCAAGACCAGCTATGGCAACCGCATACTCGATGCCAAATGGGATATGCACAAGAAACTGTTCTTCGATGCATGCATCCGCATACAAGGTATCGACCGTGTCGGTATCGTTATGGATATCACAAGCATCATATCCTCACAACTCAATGTCAATATCCATAAATTCTCTATTACCAGCGAGGAAGGTCTCTTCGACGGATCTATCGAACTGCGCGTCCACGACAGAGAAGATGCCAAGATTATCATGGATAAACTCAAGAAGATTGAGGACATCAAAGACGTGTCACAGATTATGTGATCGTCGGTATGGACTATAACTGAACATCAAACTGCTATACAACATGAAAAAACTAATCTGCATGATTTATGCCTTATGTGCCGTAGTCGGTAT
Organism: Prevotella sp. P4-119; assembly: GCF_002251345.1. Classification (NCBI taxonomy): domain Bacteria; kingdom Pseudomonadati; phylum Bacteroidota; class Bacteroidia; order Bacteroidales; family Prevotellaceae; genus Prevotella; species Prevotella sp. P4-119. The sequence continues at coordinate 46,009 of NZ_NPJB01000058.1, forward strand.
GGAGGCCAAAGAGAATTTTGACAACCCAGACACCATCGTAGTGGCACGTGATGGTACAGGACGCTTCCGCAATGTGGCAGAAGCTATCGAGGTGTGCCGCGCCTTTATGGACTATCACAAAGTGATTTATGTCAAAAAGGGCATCTATAAAGAGAAGCTCACCGTTCCACAGTGGCTCACCAATATAGAAATATGTGGAGAAGACCGAGACAATACCATCATCACATGGGATGACCATGCCAACGTATATCTACCAGAAATCGGTAAAGGCATGGGAACTTTCCGTACCTATACCTTGCGCATAGGAGGTAGTCATATCACTTTGAAGAACATTACCGTTGAGAACAATTCTGCACGACTCGGACAGGCTGTAGCCCTACATACAGAAGGTGACTGCCTGCTTTTTGTCAACTGCCGATTCTTGGGACATCAGGACACCATCTATACAGGTAATGCCAGCACACGCCTCTATTTTTCCGGATGCTATATAGAAGGTACTACCGACTTTATCTTCGGTCCTTCAACAGCATGGTTTGAAAACTGCGACATCTACTGCAAAGCCAATTCATATATCACAGCGGCTTCAACGCCAAAAGAAGTGACCTACGGTTACATCTTCAACAACTGTCGCATCACTACAGCACCCGATGTAACAAAAGTATATCTCGGACGTCCTTGGAGAGACTATGGCTATACACTCTTCATGAACTGCCAGTTGCCTCAACAGATACGTCCAGAGGGTTGGCATCATTGGCGCGAAGAGGCTAAACAGACCGCACGTTACATGGAATACAACAACCAAGGTGAAGGTGCTGCCACCGACAAGCGTGCCACATGGAGCAAACAACTCACCAAGAAGGAAGCACAGAAAATCACAGTGGCTAATGTCTTTGCTCGCAACGACAACTGGACGCCCCTACCCTAAAGCTAACGGAGGGATAGTGTGACAGAGTCCGAGCTTTTCCGTAATAATCATTACTATCAATATCAATTACTTATCAAAAAAACTATGACTATGCACAACGTGTTTTCAGCGGCTTGCCGCTTGTTCATGGCCTTGTTCTTAATGGCCATGCCTCTGTCATCACGTGCTGAAACACCGTTATGGTTGCGTTTCTGCGCCCTGTCACCAGACGGACAGACCATCGCCTTTTCCTATAAAGGCGACATTTTTACAGTGGGAATTAATGGTGGCAATGCCCGTCAGCTAACGACCAACAGTGCCTATGATGCTTATCCGGTATGGAGTCCTGACGGAACAAACATTGCCTTTGCCTCTGCACGCGAAGGTAGTCTCGATGTCTATATCATGCCGGCTACCGGCGGAACGCCTACCCGACTCACCACACATAGTGGCAATGAGATTCCATTGGTATTTAGCGATGCACAACACGTACTCTTTAGTGCCAATATGATGCCTGCCGTTTTGTCGAGCCAACTCGCCAGCAGCACCTTCCCTCAGGTTTATGAGGTCAGTACTACTGGCGGACGTCCACGACTCTACTCCACCATCACCATGGAACAGCCAAGCATCAATGCCAATGGCGATGTGCTCTATCATGACGTGAAAGGATATGAAGACCCATTTCGCAAACACCATGTGTCGGCTATTACTCGCGACATCTGGTTGCTCTGCAAAGGACAATACACCAAGCTGACTTCCTTCCGTGGCGAAGACCGCAATCCGGTATGGGCTCCCGATGGTCGTTCATTCTATTATCTGAGTGAGAAAGACGGCACTTTCAACGTATGGAAGCGCAATACCGATGGCAGTGGCGAACAGCAACTGACCCATCATACCAAGAACCCCGTACGATTCCTTACTGCTGACAAGAAGGGCACTTTGTGCTATGCTTATGACGGCGAAATCTATGTCATGCAGAACGGACAGGAACGTAAGGTCAATATCAATATCACAACCGACAACAACGACCGTAGCGTAGTGCGCAGAATACTACATTCTGGTGCAACAGAGATTTGTCTTTCTCCCAACAACAAGGAGATTGCCTTCATTCTCCATGGCGATGTCTATGTAACAGCCATCGACTACAGCACTACTCGTCAGATTACAGATACTCCAGAACAGGAGCGCGACCTCTCGTTCTCACCTGATGGACGCAGCATTGCTTATTCTTCTGAGCGCAATGGAGTATGGCAGATCTACCGCACTACACTGACAGAGAAATCAGAGTCACAGTTTGCCTATAGCAGCAATCTGACAGAAGAACGTCTCACCGACGGACAACATATTTCACAACAGCCAAAGTACAGTCCCGATGGTAAACAACTGGCATTCTTCGAAGACCGTGGCGACCTGCGTGTACTCGACATCGCCAGTCGTTCGGTACGCACCGTGCTCGATGGAAAATATCAGTGCAGCTATACCGATGGCGACCTATGGTTTGAATGGAGTCCCGATAGCCGTTGGTTGTTGGCAAGCTATATTGGCAACGGTGGATGGCATAGTCCCGATGTAGCACTAGTTGATGCTTCAGGTCAGAAACCCGTATTCAACCTGACCAACAGCGGTTATAGCGACGACAATGCTCGGTGGGCATTGGGTGGTAAAGCCATCATCTACCAGAGCGACCGTGCCGGTTATAGAAGTCATGGCAGTTGGGGAGCTGAAAGCGATGAATACATCATGTTCCTCGACCAAGAAGCCTACGAGCGCTTCCTAATGAGCAAAGAGGAGAAGGAAATCTACGATAAGAAGCAGGCAGAAGCTCGCAAGGCAAACAACAGCCAGAGCAAATCTGCAAAAGCAAACAGCAAAAACAACAAGAATAGCAAAACCGACAAGGGCACTCAAAAGCCTGCCGTCAAACCATTGGTATTCGACCTTGACAACTGTCAGGACCGTATCATCCGTCTCACCGTCAACTCAAGTCATCTGGGCGACGCCATACTCAGTCCTAAGGGTGACACGCTCTATTATCAGTCACGCTTCGAAGACGGTTACGACCTCTGGTGTCATAACCTCCTTGAAGAAAAGACCGAACTGGTAATGAAGAATGTGGGCTATGGCAATATGCAGGCTGACGCTTCATTCAAGCACATCTATCTGTTGTCAAGAGGCATCAAGAAACTCGACCTTGCGAAAAACAAGAAAGAGACTGTCGAGTTTGATGCACCATCCAACTATCGTGGCTATGAAGAACGCCAATATCTGTTCGACCACACTTGGAGACAAGTCAAAGAGAAATTCTACGATCCCGAACTGCATGGTGTTGACTGGGAAGGCTATCGTGACATCTATGCACGTTTTCTCCCACATATCAACAACAACTACGACTTCCGTGATATGTTGAGCGAGATGCTCGGTGAACTCAATGGTTCACATACTGGTGCACGTTACCGCACTGCTGGTGCCACATTGAAGACTGCAAGTCTCGGAGTGTTCATCGACCAGCAATATGATGGCGACGGACTGCGCATCGAAGAAGTCATCAAACGCAGCCCATTAGCACTTCATGGTTCTGAAGTAAAGGCAGGATGCATCATTGAGAGCATCGATGGTCATGAAATCAAAGCAGGTGCCGACTACTTCTGGATGCTCGATGGCAAAGCAGGAAAGTCTGTCCGCCTCAGCATCTACAATCCCCGTAACGGACAGCGTAAGACCATCAACGTGAAAGCGATTAGTCAAGGCCAACTCCAGACTCTGCTCTACAAACGTTGGGTAGAACACAACGAACACTTGGTAGATAGCATTTCCGGTGGACAGGTTGCTTACGTGCATGTAGAATCTATGGACAGCGAAAACTTCCGCAAGGTATATAGCAAATTGCTCAACGACAAGAACCGCAACCGCAAGGCTGTTGTTGTTGACGAGCGCCACAATGGTGGAGGTTGGCTTCACGACGACCTCTGCACCCTGCTCAGCGGGAAACTCTATCACAACTTCGTACCACGTGGCAAATATGTGGGACGTGACCCACTCAACAAATGGGTAGCTCCCTCTTGCATCTTGATGGATGAAGACTGCTATAGTAACGGTTCGGGATTCCCTTGGGTATATCGCGAACTGGGCATTGGCAAACTCATCGGTACACCTGTGGCAGGTACAGCCACCAGTGTATGGTGGGAAACCCAGATGGACCCCACCCTCGTTTTCGGTATTCCGCAGATTGGCAAGAAGGATATGCGTGGCAACTATATGGAAAACCAAGAACTCTTGCCCGACATCGAGGTTTACAACACCCCCGAAGATTTCATCAACGGTCGCGACCCACAGTTGGAAACTGCTGTTCGTGAGATGATGCGTCAAGCAGGATTGTAGGATTCCATCCACAAATACCTATAAATATATTACGCCCCAACTCCTCTATGGATTGGGGCGTTTTTCAATTTCAACCGGTCATAATCATATTGAGTTCACCCAATTCGACCATTAGGACTCAATATATATATGTATTCAAACAAAAAGAATTGTTCATGAGGATTTATATTCAAACAAAAGGACCATCTCAAACAAGATAGTCCATTTGTTTTTTCAGTGCTTGCAATTCCGTTCGGATATCAATCAACCTGCTTAATACATCAGTTTTGTTGGCAGTACCTCGTTTGTTGGAATTGAGAATTTTCTTGGCTGCAGCAATCTTAAAACCGCGCACCTTCACCAGATTATGTATTGTGCGCAACAGATCGATGTCACTTTGCTGATACTGTCGTATCTTTGCCGGTCCCGAAGTTTTTGGTTTGAGCATAGGAAATTCAGTTTCCCAGTAGCGCAATGTGCTTTCGTTAACGTCAAACATAGCCGCCACTTCGCGGATAGAATAATACATCTTCAGATTCTTGTTCAAGTTGAGTGCCATAATCGTATCGGTTTATTTCTTTGCAAAGATACGATTAAGTGAGCGAAAAACCAAATTTATTTGAGGTTTTCCGAACGTGAGTATCTTCGCAACTATGTTGCAGAGATACGATTAAGTGAGCAAAATCCAAAAGAAAAACACGTTTTTCTTTTAGATTATCGAACGTGAGTATCTAAGAGGCAACGCCTCAAAGATACGATTAAGTGAGCGAAAAACCAAATTTATTTGAGGTTTTCCGAACGTGAGTATCTTCGCAACTATGTTGCAGAGATACGATTAAGTGAACAAAAAATCAAATTTCCATGCCATTCTAATATTATGATATGCTCCTAAAATATGTAAAAAAACGGCACACGGTTTTAACCAATCTTTGCAAACTAACATTTTTTTGTTAATTTCATGTTTTATCTTACGATTTCATGCTTTCACCATTGATTTTCTACCTTATTCGTGGAATTTTTCATGATTTATATAAAAAACATCATATAATATTTGGTAATTAGAACAATTTACTGTACTTTTGCACCATGTTAATTTGTGAAAAGAACTTAAATAGGAACAAAAATAGTTATTCAGAGTATAATTTAGTGATATGTTTAATTTTTAATCAAAATGAGAGTTTTTATGGAAAAGAAACTGCTTATCTTGTTGGTCAATATCTTCCTTCTATGTGGAGGAGTGTTGGCACAGACAAAAGTAACAGGTACCGTAGTATCTCAGGAAGACGGTGAACCAATCATCGGTGCTTCGATCATTATTCAGGGCCAGCGCTCAGGAACAGTGACCGATGCTGATGGTAAGTTCAGTCTTTCAGTACCTGCAGGTAAAAAGATTAGTGTCAGTTACATTGGTATGGAAACACAGACACTGGCTCCTAAAGCCAAGATGTCTATCAGCCTTCGCCCCAGTGCAGAGCTGGAAGAAGTGGTTGTAACTGGTATGCAGAAGACCGACCGTCGTCTGTTTACTGGTGCTACCGACCGTGTGAATGCCGAGGATGCCATTCTTAATGGTATCGCCGATATCTCGCGTTCACTGGAAGGTCGTTCTGCTGGTGTATCTGTACAGAACGTCAGTGGTACCTTCGGTACAGCACCAAAGATTCGTGTACGTGGTGCCACCTCTATCTACGGTTCCTCAAAGCCACTGTGGGTAGTTGACGGTGTTATCATGGAAGACGTAACCGACATTGACTCTGATGCATTGTCATCAGGTGACCCAGAAACCCTTATTTCTTCAGCCATTGCTGGTTTGAACTCAGATGATATCGAGTCGTTCCAGATTCTGAAAGACGGTTCTGCCACCTCTATTTATGGTGCACGTGCCATGGCCGGTGTGATTGTAGTAACCACCAAGAAAGGTAAGGCAGGTACAGCACACATCAACTATACTGGTGAATTCACCATGCGTTTGAAACCTACCTATGGTAACTTCAACATTCTGAACTCTCAGGATCAGATGGGTATCTATCGTGAGTTGTACGATAAAGGTTGGTTGAACCTCAGCAACACACTGAATGGTAGCGACTATGGTGTATATGGTAAGATGTATGAGTTGATCAACACCTACAATCCATCAACCGGCGCTTTCGCTTTGGCTAATACTACAGAGGCCAAGAATGCCTATTTGGCAAATGCAGAGTTCCGCAACACCGACTGGTTTGACGAGCTTTTCTCTACCAGCATCCAGCAGAACCACTCTGTCAGCATGAGCGGTGGTACAGCCAAGTCAAACTACTATGCTTCAGTCAGTGCCATGACCGACCCAGGATGGTACAAGCAGTCAAAGGTTGACCGCTACACCTTGAACATGAACGTGAACCACAAGATTCTCGACAACCTGTCACTGAACATCATCGGTAGCGGTAGTTACCGTAGTCAGCGCGCTCCTGGTACTCTGAGTCAGGACGTCGATGTTGTATCAGGTAATGTAAAGCGTGACTTCGATATCAACCCATACTCTTATGCGTTGAACACTTCACGTGCACTCGATCCCGACACCTATTATCATAGTAACTATGCAGCTTTCAACATTCTGCACGAATTGGAAACCAACTTCATCGATGTCAACTTCCTCGATGCTAAGTTCCAGGCAGAGTTGAAATACAAGCCCATCAAGGATTTGGAGATTGCTGTACTTGGTGCTTTGAAATACACCACCACTTCACAGGAATATAAGATTCTCGACAACTCAAACCAGGCAGAGGCTTATCGCGCTATGGACAACACCATCATCCGCGATGCCAACAAGTACCTCTATACTGATAAAGACGTACTATACTCTCGCCCTATTTCTGTACTGCCCGAAGGTGGTATGTACAAGCGCACCGACAACCGCATGCGCGACTACAACTTCCGTGCAACAGCCAACTACGTACATACCTTTGCCGACATCCACTACGTAAACCTGTTCGGTGGTATGGAGACAACCGAAATCCAGCGTTCAAGATCATGGTTCAACGGTTGGGGTATGCAGTATGCTAAGGGTGAAATTCCTTACTACACCTATCAGTTCTTCAAGAAGAGCTTGGAAGAGAACACCGACTACTATTCACTTTCAAACACCAACTCACGTTCGGCAGCCTTCTTCGCCAACGCCACCTATGGTTACGACAACCGTTATGTGTTGAACGGAACCGTTCGTTATGAAGGTTCAAACGCCATGGGTAAGAGCCGTTCTGCTCGTTGGACACCGACTTGGAACATTGCAGGTTCATGGAATGTTGACCAGGAGAAATTCTTCAAAGCATGGGAGCCAACCATTTCCCACTTGAAACTGAAGGCCAGCTACTCTCTGACCGCCACACCTCCTCCCACATCTTATACAAGTTCAACCAACGTATTCAAGGCTTTCAACCCCTACCGCATCTTCACCAGCGATAAGGAAACTGGTATCCAGCTTTCAGACCTTGAGAACAGCGAATTGACTTATGAGAAGAAGAATGAGTTCAACTTCGGTGTTGAAGCAGGTTTCTTAAACGACCGCATCAACGTATCGTTTGATATCTATACTCGTAAGAACTATGATGAAATCGGTCCTGTTGCCACACAGGGTATCGGTGGTCAGATTATCCGCTGGGCCAACGCAGCCGACATGAAATCACATGGTGAGGAACTCTCTATTTCTTCTACCAACATCAAGTTGAAGGACTTCAGCTGGATCACCTCTTTGGTTTATTCTCACACCAAGACCAAAATTACCAATTTGGCAAGCCAGGACCGTGTGATTGATATGATCACCAACTTCGGTGGACGCCGCGTAGGTTATCCCGTACGTTCACTGTTCTCTATCCCCTTCGCAGGACTTGATGAAAACGGTCTTCCTACTTTCTACAACGAAGCAGGAGAAATCACCACCGACAACATCAACTTCCAGGAGCGCGACAAGGTTGATTACCTGAAGTATGAAGGTCCTACCGATCCTACCGTACAGGGTTCTTTGGGCAACCTCTTCAAATATAAAGGTTTCACCCTGAACCTCTTCATCACCTACTCATTTGGTAATGTAGTTCGCCTCGATCCTGTATTCTCAGCCACTTATAACGACCTGAGTTCTATGACCAAGGAGTTCAAAAACCGCTGGATGGTTCCTGGCGACGAGAAGAAGACCAACGTACCTGTCATCTTGAGTTATGCACAGTACACCAACAACTCACAGTTGCGTTATGGTTACAATGCCTACAACTACTCAGATGTACGCATTGCCAAGGGTGACTTCATCCGCATGAAGGAAATCTCTCTGCAGTATGATTTCCCCAAGAATTGGATTAAGCCTCTGACCAACCTCTCTCTGAAGTTGCAGGCCACCAACCTCTTCCTCATCTATGCCGACAAGAAGTTGAACGGTCAGGATCCTGAGTTCTTCCGCTCTGGTGGTGTATCAGCTCCTGTGCCCAAGCAGTTCACTGCAACTCTTAAAGTTGGCTTCTAATCAAGGTAATGGAATAACGAAACAAACAAAAGAACAACAATATGAAAAAATATATAGGATTTTCAATCATTGCACTGGGCCTTACCTTGACATCGTGTGACGATTGGCTCGACAAGTTACCCGACAACCGTATGGAGCTTCAGACTCCAAGCGATGTCAGCAATCTATTGGTAAGTGCTTACCCCAGCGCACACCCTGCCTATCTGCTGGAGATGTATTCAGACAATACCGATGACTGTGTCAACCCTTCATGGTCAGAAGCATCACGTTTTCAGGCTCAGGCTTACAAATGGGAAGACATCACTGAAACAGGTGAAGATGAATCACCTCAGGAACTTTGGAACAAACATTACATCGCCATTGCTTCTGCCAATGCTGCCATTGACCTGATTGAGGGAAAGGGTAGCCCTGCTGAGTATAGCGAACAGTTGGGTGAGGCTCTGCTCTGCCGTGCTTATGCTATGTTCCAACTCTCTACCGTATTCTGTAAGGCTTACAATCCTGCTACTGCTTCAACAGATTTGGGTCTGCCTTATCCTACACATCCAGAAAAGGTAGTAGGAACAGTATATACTCGTGGCACTATGGAGGATCTCTATGGTCAGATTGATAAGGATTTGCAGCGTGGTCTTCCTTTGGTTAGCAGCAACTACAGCAAACCTAAGTTCCACTTCAATACCGATGCCGCCAAAGCATTTGCCGCTCGTTTCTACCTTTACAAGGGCGACTTCGCCAAGGCCATCACCTATGCAACAGAAGTATTGGGTGCCGATCCTACTGCCAAAGCCCGTGATTGGGATGCCTACTCAGCTCTTAACATGAACGACCAGATTCGTCCTGAGGCTTGGGTATCTGCCGACGAGAAGTGTAACTTCCTGCTCCAGACCGTATATTCAGAATGGGGAGCCATCTCTGGTCCTTACTTATACGGTGAGAAATATGCTCATAGCTACCGTATCACCTACGATGAGGATATTGCCTCTAAGGGTCCGTTCGGCGCAGCCAACTCTACTTTCAAACAGCGTGTATGGAGTAACACCGCATTGGCAAAACTGTTCCATCGCAAGGTGCCCTATGAGTTTGAATACACCGACCTTCAGGCTGGTATCGGATTTGCCCATGCTGAGTATGCCGTATTCACCACTGAGCAACTTCTGTTAGAGCGCGCCGAGGCTTATGCGCTGAGTGGCGAACTGCAGAAAGCCGTTGATGACTACAACACCATCATGAAGATTTATCAGAAATATCCGAAGACCTTCACCTTGAAGCAAATCGTTGACTTCTACAATGGTGTTAACTATTACACTCCAAAGAAAGCCACCGTTAAGAAGCACTTCGTAAAACCCGTCTATACCATCGATGCCGAGGGTTCAGACCAGGAAGCACTGCTTCAGGCCATTCTTCACTTGCGTCGTATCATGGAAGTCGGCGAAGGATACCGTATGCAGGACGTGAAACGTTATGGTATTGTGATTTACCGTCGCCAGACCAACACAAGTTACACTATCTCTGCTGTAACCGACTCACTCACTGTTGACGATCCACGTCGTGCCATCCAGCTGCCTCAGGATGTAATCACCTCTGGTTTGGAGCCTAACGACCGTATTACTGTGAAAGACCAGGGCGGTAACATTATGCAGGACTCTGGTTTTATCTACGAGATTAAAAAGTAACGACACACTAAATCAAGAACACAATGAAAAAGATATATTTCATCCTGTTTGCCGTTGTTGCAGCACTCAGCTTCACGGCATGTTCAGACGGTGACCAGCCTTCCGGCAACAGCATCTTTGTGAACGACGAAGCCAAGCCCGATGCCTTTGAGCAGTGGTTGCTGGAAAACTTCACCTATCCTTACAACGTAGAGGTGCTCTACCGCATGAAGGATACCGAGATTGACCACAAATACACACTGACCCCAGCAGACTCTGCCAAGTGTGCTAAGCTGGCAATGATTGTGAAATACCTTTGGTATGACGCATACGCTGAGGTAGCAGGTCCTGACTTCGTGAAGGCCAACACCCCACGTGTACTGCAGTTCATCGGTTCACTTGCCATTGAAAACAACGGAACCGTTGTGATGGGTACTGCCGAGGGCGGTTACAAAATTACCCTCTACAATGTGAACAACCTGGGTTCTGCAATCAAGCTTGACGACTATGATGCACTGAACCAGTGGTACTTCACCACCCTGCACCATGAGTTCCAGCACATTCTGAACCAGAAGAAGCCATACGATACTTCGTTTGACCTCATCTCAGAAGGTAACTATGTCAGCGGTGACTGGTATCAGTACAACACCGACATACAGGCACTGCCACTCGGTTTCATCCGCAACTATGCGATGAGTGAACCTGCTGAAGACTATGCAGAGCTCTACTCACAGTATCTGACCAACAATGATGCGCTATGGAATTCCAAGATGGAGAAAGCCGGCGAAAACGGAGAGGCCATCATCGAACAGAAACTGGCTCACATCCGCACCTATATGCGCCAGAACTGGAACATCGACCTTGAAGAGTTGCGTGCCGTAGTTCAGCGTCGTGCTGTGGAATACAAGAAACTTGATTTCGAACACTTAAAGTAAAGACAACGCTATGAAGAAAATATTTTTCTATATCATGTTTGCCGTAGCAGGACTGTCACTTCAGTCTTGTCTGCACGATGACGACGAGATTTTCGACAAGTCGGCTGCAGAGCGTATCAACGAAGCAGTTGCCAATGCCAAGGAAGTGTTGACCAGCTCACAGGAAGGTTGGGTCATGCACTACTATGCTGGTCGGGAATATGCTTATGGCGGTTTGAACCTTGCCATGAAGTTTACCGACGGTAAGGTACAGATGTACAACGAAACTGCACAAAACTCTGACGGTTCCTACAAGTCAGTAGTTTCTACTTATAAGATTACGCGCGACCAGGGTCCTGTACTCGCTTTCGATACCTACAATGATCTGCTCCATATCTATGGTGACCCCGCTGGAAGCGGCGCTCCAACAGATGTTGACGGATGGGAAGCCGACTATGAGTTTGTCATCATGAACATCAGCGAGGATCAGAACACCATTACCCTCAAAGGTAAGAAGTTCAACAACACCATCGTTCTTGAGCGTCTGACCCGTCCCGTAGCTGAATACTTCGATGCTGCATCTAAGATGGCTGAGAGTCTGACCAACACAGGTATTCTTGCCTATACTGTTGGCGACAAAAGGGCTAAGTTCTATCCTGGTTCAAGCGAATACTCAGTGAAATATGTAGATGATAAGGGCGAAGTAGCCTCACTGACTGTCCCCTTCACATCTACCGACAAGGGTGTTCTCTTCAGCGAACCTATCGAACTCTTTGGCGATACACTCAAAGGCATCAACGCAAAAGATACTGCTACCGTCAACGATGTACTGACAGCCAACACCATCGTAGTCTCCAACGACGAGTCGAAGACCTTTAGCTTATCAAAGGATCTGAGCGATATTTTCCAGGCAGGCAACTGGTATCTTGCTCTGAGCAATATAGGTGAAGTAGCAGGTCCTGGTTTGCAGTCATTCATTGATGGCTGTAAGAGCCACGAAGGTGAAGACGTGAACTACTGCTACATCGGAACCTATAAAGGTAACTATGGTTTCTATTTCCTCAGCGGAGGTGCATACTACGGTGTTGCAACATTCGCTGTTGATGCTCCAATAAACGAACCAGATGTCATCACCTTCGATTTCAACGTTTACGTAGGTAGCGGTACATACTATGCGCTCTTCTGTAACTTCGAAGATGCTTACACACCATTCCTCTCTACTTTCAAGCTGAGTACTGACGATGTTAACAATCCTACCGTAATGACATTGACTGACCAGAACAATGCGAAGAATGTCATCAAACTGGTGAAGGACCCTGTGCTCTATCCGGGAAAGCATTAATATTAAATCACATAATATAGACTTATAAGCGTATGAAAAAGATATATAGTCTGATCGTCTTTGCCATAGGAAGCCTCACGCTGGCTTCCTGCGGCGACGACGACTTCACAGAGAAAGTCAACACCATTCAGGTGGAAAAATCGGAAACGACTATTCCTGCCACTGGCGGTTCGGTAGATATTACCCTCACTGGCGAAGGACTGACAGTTGCTTCGGCTGCTGACTGGCTCACCGCCACTATCAACGGCAACGTGCTGACTGCAAGTGCAACAGCCAACCCTACTCGCGAGTCACGTGCCTCACACATTGATGTAAAGGCTGCCAACGGTGACACCTATCTGGTAAGTATCGTACAGACTGGCGGTATGCTCGCACTGGAAAGCAATGAACTCGCAGCCACCGACCTCGACGCTTCTTACAACGTAGCTATCGAAAAGGCTGTCGGTTCAGTTACGGTAAAGAGCCTGTCCGACTGGGTTAAGGCTTCGGTTAACGCAAAGAGCGATTCTATCAAGGTTGAAGTTGCATCAAACGACTATGCCGTTGCCCGTCAGGGTAAGATCTTGGTGACCAGCGGTGTACTGGAAGATACCCTCTTCGTAAACCAGGCTGCCATGAAGTTCAGCCTCTCCACCAATGTTGCCAGCATACTGAGCAACGCTGCCGGCAGCAAGACTGTTACCGTTTCCCACAGCAGACCTGTCACCGTGGAGAGCAAGGCTGACTGGATTACCGCCAGCATCACCGGCAATGTGATCAAGGTTTCGGTTGCTGCCAACGCTACTAAGCGCCGTGTAGGTGAGGTTGCCGTGAAGTCAGGTAAATCAGAGAAGACACTCTATGTGAGCCAGCTCGACTTTGCCGATCAGTTCTCAGGAACATACGATTTCGTGTTCTACGACGTAGAAGAAGGACACGAAGGATGGTACTATTTCCCTGCCGATGTAACCGATAAGGGTATCAGCATCAAACCATTCAAAGACTTCGATGCCTATACTATTCCTCTGATCGTCAACAAGACTGCCAGGACTGTGAAAACAGCCAACAGCGGTACCTATCTGGGAGAATGGAGTATCGAAGGAACAACTTTATACGTGTATCTGGCATGGGCTAACTTCTTCGGAGGAGCCGATTGGATTTGGTCAACTGCTACAGTTACCGACGCAGCATCGACGGGTACTGTTTATGCAAAAAAGCAGAAATCAGGTGATGTAGTAACCATCATCGACTGGGCTGGTACCTGGACCTACAATAACGTCACTTACCAGATCGACACTTGGTTGTTCCAGACCATGATTGCTAAAGCATTTACCACTGCCAACAATGTAGGTCCTCTGCTTTTTTTATCCAAGCCTTCCTTGATAAGTAATCCTGAGGGCACCACTGCCAAGTATGCGAATAAGAATGGTTGTGCCATTCAGCTGCCTAACGGCGAGTATGCACGTCCTGCAGTATTGAAGAATATTCTAAGACCACTGAAATAAATGGATAGAATATAAACACCTAACAAAACACACTCTCACTATGATTGGTGGACGGGAGATGCCGGCGAGGCATGTGCCCGTCCACTTTTTTTTGTTTTTATTCATCCTTTGCATTTGAAGGAAAAAACTTTGTTTCCTTGTCTATCAAATGGCTGTTTTGAACCCATATCATACAAAGCGGGACACTCCTACTACCTTTAGGAATGTCCCGCTTTGAATTTACTCCAAAGACCGATCAGGTTTTGTCAATCCTTCAAACAGCCTATTGGCACTACATACACCCCGTCTTGCGGACGCTGAAAGGCATATTGCCCCACTCCTGTCAGCACCATCTTAAACGAAGGTATTTTCATCTTTGTCGTATCAATCTTGTCTGCAAGAGCAGTAAGGGTCTTCGCACCCTCTTCTATCAACTTGTCGCCACCAAGCTTTATCTCTACCAATCCATACTTTCCATTACGCAAATGGATGACAGCATCACACTCCAAACCATTTTTATCTCTATAATGAAATACTGTGCCGCCAATGGCATCGGCATAGACACGCAGATCTCTGACACACAATGTCTCAAAGATCAAACCAAATGTATTCAAGTCATTCACCAAATCGTTGGGGCCAAGACCTAATGCAGCAGTAGCTATCGAAGGGTCTGTGAAATACTTGGTATCGGATGTACGAATAGCAGCCTTACTTCGCAGATTAGGATTCCACGCAACAGAATCTTCTATCACAAAAATTTTCTTCAAGGCCTTCAGATATGAATAGATGGTATTCTCACTGATCTCAGAACTTTCATTACTTATAATATCAGCCAATATAGTTCCTGCAGTAGCCTGACTGCCTTGGTTCCGTGCATACGATCGCATAATCCGTCGTGCCAATTCACTGTCGCGATTGGCATCATCGACACGAGAAATATCAAAGCTTGTAACAGCCTCAAAATATTCGATTGCCTGCTGGAGTGCTGCCTTTTCTGTCTTCTTATTCAGTGCCTTTGGCCAACCGCCACGACATGTAAGATAAGCCAAACGCTCTAAATCTATCTGATTGATGCCTTCCACAAAATAATCTTCCGCATCGTTGGCAAACAGTCTTGCAAGACTTACCTCACCAGTAGAGTCACCAGACTCCCAAAGACTCATGGTACGAAGTTTGAGCCAAGCAAAACGTCCTGTACCAGTATGAAATATCTCATCGAAGTTTGGAGGCACAGCAGACCCTGTCAGTATAAACTGCCCATCTTCATCACGCTGATCCACTTCATTTCTCACCGCATCCCAAAACCTTGGTGCTATCTGCCATTCGTCAATAAGTCGTGGAGTGTCGCCACGGAGCAACAGTTTGATATTGGTTTCTGCCATGGCCATATTCTGTTGTAGGGTGTCGGGATCAGACATAGACAATATACTGTTAGCTTGCTGAGATGCTAATGTCGTCTTACCGCAATACTTGGGTCCTTCGATAAGCACTGCACCCATCGCTTCCAACTTTTCTGCTAATATTTTGTCTGCAATTCTCGCCTTATATTCTTTCATTTTTATAGCTTTTATATATTCTGATGCAAATATACGATATTTAATTGTATATCAGCACCATATAATCGTTAAATCTTGTTATTTTACCTCCATATTGTGGCAGTTGGCGCATTTTCGTTGTGGCAGTTGGCGCATTTTCGTTGTGGCAGTTGGCGCATTTTCGTTGTGGCAGTTGGCGCATTTTCGTTGTGGCAGTTGGCGGAAATCTATAGGAGCGGAGAGAGATAAAGACCTTATTATTTCTCGCACACATACGCGCACACATACGCGCACACGTGCGCATACAGGCGCACGCGATGTCGAAAAAATCGACCACTCGACCACCAATACCGCTTAACCGACAGAGAAACAGTGACTTAATGGGTGGTCGATGACTTTATCCTGACGCGTTTCGACCACCATTCGACCACCAACTGACCAACAACCGACCATCATAATGCTTTTGCAACAAGAGAAAAATTGCTGTGACATAGAGGATTTTCATGGCAAACAACGTGACTTTTGCGTGACTGCAAGGCAGGTCACAGACCCGTCGCGCCGCATTGTTGCTTGGTTTTCGGAGTTGACATAACTTTGCAGCGTGTTCTTCCAACCGATGGAGGGACAACGTCTAAGAAAACAACAAACCATTAATTCCAAAAGCAACAATGATGACCTCAACACTTCAAATCCAAATGGACAACGCCCGCACTTTCATTCATCACAACTATCAGCGCATGCCCAGTCTCCACCGCTTGGCACTTCTCGTAGGCACCAACGAATGTACGCTGAAGAGATGTTTCAAGCAGTCGTTTGGCACTACCGTGTTCGGCTACCTGTTTAATCTGCGCATGGAAATGGCTGTGCAACTGCTGTGCAATACCGACGAACCCGTTTCCACCATCGGCTATCATCTGGGTTACGAGCACCAGAGCCACTTCTGCACTGCCTTCAAGCGCAAATATGGCGTATCGCCATCGCTGTTTCGCGACCAGCAAAACAAGGCCGTTGCAAGTGCATGACAGTCAAAAGGATAGTGCGCTGTTTTGCAAATTCATTGAATTTGGTCAGCAATCTCATTGAATTTGGTCAGCAAATTCAATGAATTTACTCGGCAATTTCAATGATTTTGCCCTACTGTCACGATGATATTCGTGCACTAAAGAACTGCTTCACGTCTCAAACGAAAGTTGCTCTTCTCAGCAAATCAATTTGTTTTGCCGAGCAAATCAATTTACTTTGCAAAGGAAATCAATTTGTTTTACTGAGCAAATCAATTTACTTTGCATTCGCATCTGCTGCATGTTTATATGAAACATCTGTTTCTCAACATATTATACCGACGACCGCAACACCGTCAACAATAGTCCGCAAACAAGAAGACAATCATGGCTTTTCTGCGGACAAACGAGGGGGATATCTGCCATTGTTGAAAATTTCCACACCATTAACCTTAATTAACACGAAAAAATGAACGTGCGTAACTGTTAATTATATATAATTTTGTATTGCACCAACTTTCAGTTGGAGAAAAATTCCGTAATTTTGCATAATATATAACCATGTGGCTCATAGCCATGTGGCATCGGTAGGCAAAGGCTTCAACCTGTGCAAGGCCATACAACGGGGAATTTGCCCATTGAACCGATGGCAAGTTATAAGACAACGATGAAGAATATATAATAACAAAACATAACCAATGCCTCCATCCGCCACTATGTGGCAGATGGGGGATAAACTTTGTAGAAAAGACAATGATGACAGCGAACGAAATCAGAGAGTCGTACAAGAAATTCTTCGAACAGCACGGACATACCATCGTGCCATCGGCTCCGATGGTCATCAAGGATGACCCCACACTGATGTTCACCAATGCTGGAATGAACCAGTGGAAAGACATTATCCTGGGCACAAGAGAGCCCGAACCACGCCGCCGTGCCGATACTCAGAAGTGTCTGCGCGTCAGCGGAAAGCATAACGACCTTGAGGAAGTGGGTCACGACACCTACCACCACACCATGTTTGAAATGCTTGGTAACTGGTCGTTTGGCGACTATTTCAAAGAAGGCGCTATCGATATGGCATGGGAATACCTTGTCAGTGTGCTCAAACTGAATCCAGAAGACCTCTACGTGACCGTGTTTGAAGGTTCACCTGAGGAGAATATCCCACGCGACGAAGAAGCAGCAAAATACTGGGCGAAGCACGTGCCAGAAGACCATATCATCAATGGTAATAAGCACGACAACTTCTGGGAGATGGGCGATACGGGACCATGTGGTCCATGCTCGGAAATCCACGTTGACTCGCGAACTCCAGAACAGAAAGCTGCCAGTGGAAAAACTGGTCGCGAACTGGTCAATCAGGACGATCCACAGGTGATTGAAATATGGAACCTCGTGTTCATGCAGTTCAACCGCAAGGCTGACGGTTCACTCGAAAAGCTCTCCATGAACGTGATCGATACGGGTATGGGCTTTGAGCGACTGGTGCGCATGATGCAGGGCAAGCACTCTAACTACGATACCGACGTGTTCCAGCCCATCATCAAGGCTGAGCAAGACCTGACAGGACTGAAATATTTCACCTTTGAGGAAGAGACTGCCAACCCCATCAGCAAGGAGCAGAACGAAATCAACATCGCCATGCGCGTCTGTGCAGACCATCTGCGCGCCGTGGCATTCTCTATAGCCGACGGTCAACTGCCCTCCAATGCAAAGGCAGGATATGTCATCCGCCGCATCCTGCGCCGTGCCGTGCGCTATGCATACACCTTCCTGGGACAGAAAGAGGGATTCATCTACAAGCTCGTGCCTACACTGGTGCACGAAATGGGTGACGCTTTCCCCGAACTGAAAGCCCAGCAACAACTCATCACCAAGGTGATCAAGGAGGAGGAAGACTCTTTCCTGCGCACACTGGAAAAGGGCATCTCGATGATTGGCGATGCTATGGAGAAACTCAAGGCTGAGGGTAAAAACCAATTGGATGGCGTTCAGGCATTCCGACTGTTCGACACCTACGGATTCCCACTCGACCTCACCGAACTGATTTGCCGCGAAAACGGATTCTCGGTGGATGAGGAACAGTTTAACGCTGAAATGCAGAAACAGAAAGATCGTGCACGCAACGCTGCCGCTGTGGAAAACTCCGACTGGACAGAACTCATGGCTGGCGAACAGCAGTTTGTGGGCTACGACTATACCGAATACAACTGTCATATCCTGCGCTACCGTAAGGTGACACAGAAGAAGAACGAATTCTATGAACTCGTGCTCGACTACACCCCTTTCTACGGAGAGATGGGTGGACAGGTAGGTGACTGCGGTGTACTCGTCAACGAGGCTGAAACCATCGAAATCATCGATACCAAGCGCGAAAACAACCAGAGCATCCATATCGTGAAGCAGTTGCCTAAGGATCCCACTGCCGAATTTATGGCTTGTGTAGATACCGACAAACGCGACGCTTCTGCTGCCAACCATACGGCAACCCACTTGCTCGACTATGCCCTCCGCCAGGTATTGGGCGACCATGTAGAGCAGAAGGGATCGTATGTCAGCGCCGATACCCTGCGCTTCGACTTCTCTCACTTCCAGAAAGTGACCGATGAAGAACTGCGTCAGGTGGAGCGTATCGTCAACGACATGATTCGTCAGGACATCCATATCGATGAGCATCGCGACGTTCCGTTTGAGGAAGCCAAGCAACTGGGTGCCATCGCCCTCTTCGGCGAGAAGTATGGCGACAAGGTTCGCGTAGTGCGCTTCGGTCCTTCATGCGAGTTCTGCGGTGGTATCCACGCCACTTCAACAGGTCGCATCGGCTTCTTCAAGATACTGACCGAGAGCAGCGTGGCTGCCGGCATCCGTCGTATCGAGGCTAAGACTGGTAAGGACTGCGAGGAAATGCTCTATCAGTTGGAAGACACACTGAAGGCTGTACGTGCATTCTTCAACAATGCAAAGGATCTGCAGGGTGTCATCAAGAAGTATATTGATGAGCACGACACCATGAAGAAGGATATCGAGCAGTTTAAGGCACAAGCCGTAGAGCGCACCAAAGACAAACTCGTGGAGAAGGCTCAGGTGCTCAACGGAGTGACGCTCATCAAGGCAGTATTGCCTCTCGACGCTCAGTCTGCCAAAGACTTGGTATTCAAGATTCGTGAAGCCGTTCCCTCACATCTGCTTTGTGTCATTGGTACCATCAGTGCCGACAAACCCATGCTGAGCATCATGATGAGCGACGATATGGTGAAGGAGCAGGGTCTCCACGCTGGACAGATGATTCGCGAAGCTGCCAAACTCATACAGGGTGGCGGTGGCGGCCAGCCTCACTTCGCTTCTGCCGGTGGTAAGAATACCGACGGTCTGAATGCTGCTATCGACAAGGTTGTGGAATTGGCAAAACTCTAACTGCCTGTTTCCAGCCACATCATAAAGCGACGCGCCGCGAGTAGTTGACTCACGGCGCGTCGCTCGTTGTTATATCCCATGTATTGCACGAATGAAATTCACACAGCAATTCTGAAGCATCGAAGGCAAAGGACAACGGGCTGAAAGCCCAATGGTTTCCTTAGCCCAGGGCAACGCCCTGCGGACACAATGCACATTCCTAACCTACGTCCTGTAAGGACAAAAGTAGAAACCTTGTTGGCGCCAAATAAAATCTTTAACGAAAATCTTAAAAATAATCTTTAACCAAAATCCTTTTTTCTGTGATTTCCGCTTTCTATGTTAAAATCCAAATATTTTGACCATTATTTTTAATTTATGCTGATATTTTATATTCTGGTGAGAAAATTTGGCGATTTCGGACCATAGCAGTGACCAAACGTATGAGTTTGTTCT
>NZ_NPJB01000006.1:0-42336 GCF_002251345.1 Prevotella sp. P4-119
TCAATCCATTATTTCACGGAAGCCCTCTTTTGTCCAACTCCTCTTTGATGAAGGCATCATATCATGTCTGGATGATGTCGAAATCACAGAAATCACGGAAATCTTTTATCCACGGATCACACGGAGAGCGGATTTTTTAATGTCGCACAGAAATCACGACAATCTTAAAATAATCTTTAACGAAAATCTTTTCTGTGTCATCCGTGTGCTCCGTGGATTACTTCTTGACGATGATGCGGAAGGTGGTGCCGTGATGGGGTTCGGTGGCTTTGACGAAGATGCGTTCCTTGTCACTACGAAGCTGGAATCTATGGTTTGAGCTGAAAGAGCATCAAATTGCTTCATAATCGAAAAAAATGCTTTAAAAGCAGTCAGTTTCTCAGAATATTTTTATACTTTTGCAGTGTCAGAGTCTTATTTATTTCTAAATCCAATACTAAATAGATATAATTTCTGACATTGCAAAATCCTGAGCGAATCGACACTTCTGCTTGTCAAAGCAAGTAACCGGCTGTGCCGCTTAGCTACACTAAGAACTTTTGTTGCTTAGGGGTTTATAAAAACATTAAATTATAGTATTACGGGAATTAGGTTATATTAATAAATAATTGACTAAAAAATGAAACTATCCTTATTATCAACAATTCTTTTCCTTTGCATGTCATCTGCAGCATGTGGGCAAAGTAAAAAAGACAATTTTGATTTCAACTGGCGATTCATCGAACAAGACGTAAAGAATGCGCAAGACGCACAGTTGGACGATTCCAAATGGAAACGAATAAACTTGCCGCACGACTGGGACATATTCCATGCGCCCGCAAAAGACGCACCATCAGGCAATGACGGAGGATACTTCCCCGGAGGCATCGGATGGTATCGCAAGCAGGTGAAGGAATCAGAACTGAAAACAGACAAAGGCGAGACAATATGGCTTCATTTCGAAGGCGTGTATCAGAATTGCCAGGTGTATGTCAACGGTGAGCATGCAGGCGGTCATGCTTATGGATATACGCCATTCAAAGTCAACATCACTCCTTTTGTCAAAAAAGGCACCAACACCATTGCTGTGCGAGTGGACAACTCGCATCAACCTAACTGCAGATGGTACAGCGGTTCGGGCATATATCGCCATGTGTGGCTCGAAAAATATGATGAAAACAAGATAGACAATCCTGAAAAGCTGTTCGTGCGCACAGACAGCATCTATGGCATGTCAGGAGATGGTACCCATGCTGATTCAGCTACCGTGAGCATAGCATATGAGGGACGACAAACAGAAAGACGAGTGCTCAAAGATGTGGAGCTATGGTCACCGCAGCATCCTAAACTTTACGACATAAAAGTTGGACAGCTAACCATAAGGCATGGAGTGCGAGCTTTCAGTTATGATGCAAAAAGAGGATTCTTGCTCAACGGGCAGCCAACGCTCATCAATGGAGCCTGCGTGCACCATGACGATGGAGTCATCGGATCCATGGCATACGATGCGGCAGAAATACGTAAGGTCAGGCTGATGAAAGAGGCTGGATTCAACCTCATACGAACATCGCACAACCCTCAGACACGAGCTATGCTCGATGCTTGCGACAGCATCGGCATGATGGTCATCGATGAGGCGTTCGACGGATGGAGGTCTGAAAAGACCAAGTACGACTATCACCTCGTCATCGACTCATGTTACAGGGAGGATCTTACCGCCATGGTGCTGCGCGACCGCAATCACCCATGTGTCATATCATACAGTATCGGAAATGAAGTCATCGAACGAAAGGACATACGTGTCATACACACAGCGCAAACTTTCAAGGATGTTGTGACATCTCTCGATCCAACACGTCCTGTCACAGAGGCACTATGCTCATGGGATAGCGACTGGGAGATATTCGACCCGCATGCGGCAGTGCTCGACATAGTGGGCTACAATTACATGATGCACAAGGCAGAAAGCGATCACCTGCGATGCCCCGAACGTGTGATGTGGCAGACAGAGAGTTATCCGCGCGATGCGTTCGCCAATTGGAAACACACCTCTGAGCGTCCATACATCATTGGCGACATGGTATGGACCGGACTCGACTATCTCGGCGAGTCGGCCATCGGGCAGTTCCACTACGAAGGGGAACAACGGGGCGAGCACTACCAAGCCAAGCACTTTCCTTACCACGGGGCATATTGCGGCGATGTCGACATCACTGGCTGGCGCAAACCTATATCGCATTACCGCGACATGCTGTGGAACGCTAAGGATGGCTCTCCATACATTTACCTTGCTGTGAAAGAGCCCGACAACTACCGCAACGGACATGTCACAGAAACGCTGTGGTCTGTATGGCCCACATGGGAGTCGTGGAACTGGAGCGGATGGGAAAACAAGACCATCGAAGCCGAAATATACACCAAAGCACCAAAGGTGCGCCTGTATCTCAACGATAGTCTCGTGGCGGAAAGGAATGTCAGCATGGCCACACAATACAAGGCAGTCATCCCGCTGCAATATCAGCCAGGCACCCTTAAAGCTGTGTCGCTTGATGCAGATGGCAACGAAGTGAAGGAAAGCATACTGCGCACAAGCGGAATGCCTGCAGCCATTAGACTCACACCAGATCGCAAACAAATACATGCAAACGGGCAAGACCTTGCCTATGTCACGCTCGAGGTGACTGATGCCAAAGGAAATGTCGTGTCAGACGCAGACATCCAACTGACTGTAAGCGTGTATGGTAAAGCCTCGCTCCTTGCTGCTGCCTCTGCAAATTTGAAAGATATTGAGCCTAAGACCTCTGCCAATGTGACAACATACAAAGGACGAGCAATCATTGTCGTAAAGAGCGGAATGAATGCTGGCAAGGCTACAATCAAGGCATCATCCGCAAATCAAGCCATATCAGGAACAACAGCAGTGTCTGTCATGGCACAAAGATGGACAATACCTCAAAAATGACATAGGGACAATTGACACGGGGATAGATCAATGTTGCCAATTTTAAGTAAAATAATAAACAAAAATCTTTCTCCGTGTTGTCCGTGTGCTCCGTGGATTTTTTTGGGGTAGCCTGAAGGCTAGAAATCTTTGGAGGAAATCTTTAATAAAATATGGCCTTGGCCAGAAATCTATCATTGGAATTTAGACGGAATTTATGCAGAAATAAAATCTTTAAAAAATCTCTAACCCATAACCCATAAACTAAACACTCCGTGCGCTCCGTGGATTACTTCTTGACGATGATGCGGAAGGTGGTGCCGTGATGAGGTTCGGTGGCTTTGACGAAGAGGCGGCCGGCATGGTACTTCTCGATGATGCGCTTGGAGAGGGAGAGGCCGAGTCCCCAACCGCGTTTCTTGGTGGTGAATCCAGGGGAGAATATCTGCTTGGCGATGGATTTGGTCATTCCGCAACCGGTGTCGGTCACGTCGAGGATGATGGATGTGGGACGGTCGGTGAGGACGAGGGATAGGGTGCCTTCCCCCTGCATGGCATCGATGGCATTCTTACATAGGTTCTCTGTCACCCACTCGAAAAGGGAAGGGCAGAGGGGGACCATGACGGGATGGGAGGGGAGACTGACCTGAAATGACACATGCGATGAGGTGCGCTTGCGGATATAGGTGGTGACGTCGGTGAGGAGACGACAGATGTCGGTGGGCAGCAGCTCAGGAACGGCACCAATCTTGGAGAATCGGTCGGCGATGGTGTTGAGACGGGAGACGTCTTTCTCTATCTCCCCCACATAAGGGTCGGTGGGGTATTCCTCCTTGAGGATCTCTACCCATGCCATGATGCTGGAGATGGGGGTGCCCAACTGATGGGCGGTCTCCTTGGAGAGTCCCACCCATAGCTTGTTTTGTTCGGTGCGCTTGAAGGAGACGAGGGCGAGGATGGCGATGATGACAATGCCTCCCACAATACCGAGTTGGATGAGTGGCCATACGGTGATGCGGCGTATCATGGTAGAGTCGTCGTAACAGACGAGTTGGAAACCTCCTGGCTTGTTGCCGTCAATCTTGACGTAACGACCTGCAGCTTTCATCTGTTGTGCGCGTCGGGTGAGTTGCGCGATGGCGTCGGCACGGTCGGTGGCTTGGATGCTGATGTTACGGTGGTCGGTGACGTTGCCGTCTTGGTCGATGACGATGACAGGGATATTGTTATTGTCTTCGATGACATGGAGCACCAGGGAGAGATCGGTGTTCTGGTCTGCATTGTTGAGGGTGTGGAGTGCATCCGACCATAGCTCCATGCGCTTGTATTCTTCTGCTGC
Source organism: Prevotella sp. P4-119 (assembly GCF_002251345.1). Lineage (NCBI taxonomy): Bacteria > Pseudomonadati > Bacteroidota > Bacteroidia > Bacteroidales > Prevotellaceae > Prevotella > Prevotella sp. P4-119. Next base: position 4,260 of record NZ_NPJB01000006.1, read on the forward strand.
GAGGTCGTTTGCCAGCCATTTGGACACCAGTAGTGAGGTCACTGCCACCAGTAGTGCGGCAGCGACAAGGGCAGTTTTGAATTGCTGTTGTCGGTTAATCCATGTCATCTTTAATATAACGCACGTGTATATATAATATTGTGTAGGCGTAGCTCTTTTTTTACCCTTAACCATCGTCGTGCCCTTGGATGTTAACTACGTGATTCCTTGGTTTCGTGTTTACTTGGGGAGATAAGGAATTTTGTGGAAATGCGTAAAAAACTGCGGTGACTTCTGAAGCGCTATTGATACGGTTAAGTTCAAGGTTAAAGTCAAAGTTACAGTGGAAAACAGGGGGAAATGTATGGAAATGATAAAGAAATGACGTTAAAAAGTGAAAAAAAAGAGTGAACTACTCTATAATTCATAAATAATTTGTACCTTTGCAGTCCGTAATAGTGCGATTATGTGTAGTTTAGAGACTTTCAAAATAGATCTGAAGGCAATGAAAACCGATGAAATGCATCGGGAGTACACCCTTGACGATGCATTTTTCAAGGCTCTCAACGCCTCGGAAGTGAAGGGCGGAGCATTGCATGTGTCGGTGTCTATACGCAAGGCAACCGGCTTTTTCGAACTCCAGTTTCATACCGAGGGCACAGTCACCGTACCTTGTGACTTGTGTCTTGATGACATGAGTCAACCCATCGTGACCGACAATATGCTGATTGCGAAACTGGGTGCGGAGACCAATACCGACGATGATGAGGTTGTGATAGTGGACGAGAACGAAGGAATACTCGACACGTCATGGCTCATCTATGAGTTTGTGGCACTTGCCATACCCATCAAGCACGTTCATGCACCTGGAAAATGCAATAGTGCGATGACGCAGAAGCTCGCTGAGCTGAGCGGTGCCGTCCGAAGCGGCAAAGAGGAGGCAAAGGAAGCAGACCCTCGCTGGGCCGCACTGGCGAAACTGAAATTAGAAGAATAACAAAAAAAAGATTAAAGCATTATGGCACATCCTAAAAGAAGACAGTCAAAGACCCGTACTCTCAAACGTCGTACCCATGACAAGGCAGTAGCTCCCACATTGGCAGTATGCCCTAACTGTGGCGCTTATCACATCTACCACACCGTATGCCCCACTTGCGGATACTACCGTGGTAAGATTGCTATCGTAATGGACGAAGGCGCTGAGTAAGAAAGATGGGAAAAATCAACGCAATAATCACTGGTATTGGCGGATATGTGCCCGACTACGTGCTCAACAATGAGGAGTTGTCGCGCATGGTTGACACCAATGACGAGTGGATTATGACACGCGTTGGCATCAAGGAGCGCCGCATCCTTACGGAGGAAGGTCTGGGCACCAGCTACATGGCACGTAAAGCAGCCAAGCAGCTGATGCAGAAGACCGGCGTAGATCCCGATACCATTGACGCCGTGATTGTAACCACATCGACGGCCGATTATAAATTCCCGTCAACAGCCAGCATTGTGCTTGGTAAGCTTGGCCTGAAGAATGCTTTCGCATTCGACTTCTGGGCTGCATGCTGCGGATTTCTTTATACGCTCGACGTGGCAGCGTCTATGATTCAATGTGGACGCTATAAGAAAATTATCGTGATTGGAGCCGACAAGATGTCGTCGGTGGTTGACTACAAGGACCGCGCTACCTGCCCGCTCTTCGGAGACGGTGCTGCCGCTGTGCTGGTAGAAGGCACCGAGGAAGAGAATATCGGTGTGATGGACTCCTACTTCCGTGCTGACGGTAAGGGACTTCCGTTCCTGCACCTGAAAGCCGGCGGTTCTGTTTGTCCTCCAAGCTATTTCACCATCGATCACCGGTTGCACTACCTCTATCAGGAGGGACGCACCGTGTTCCGCTATGCTGTGACCAATATGAGCGATGACTGTGCCCTCGTGGCAGAGCGCAACGGACTGAACAAGGATAACATCCAGTGGGTGGTTCCTCATCAGGCAAATATGCGCATCATCGAAGCTGTTGCCAAACGCCTCGAGCTTCCTATGGATCAGGTGATGGTCAACATAGAACACTACGGCAATACTTCTGCCGCCACTATCCCCTTGGCACTCTGGGAAAACGAAGCCAAACTGAAGAAGGGAGACAACATGATCTTCACTGCCTTCGGTGCAGGATTCGTTCACGGAGCAAGCTACTACAAGTGGGCTTACGACGGCGCGAAATAATACACGTCAAGACCCTGACGGGGGCTATTGAACCTAAGGGCTCAATGGCTCCCGTCGGTTTCTTCATAAACTGAAATGGACCCATCTGCGGTCCGCACCATCCATCCACAAAGAAACTACAACAGATGCACAAGGCAGGATTCGTAAACATAGTAGGCAACCCCAACGTGGGAAAATCGACGCTCATGAACCAACTCGTGGGTGAACGCATCAGCATCGCTACCTTTAAGGCACAGACCACTCGCCACAGAATCATGGGTATTGTCAATACAGACGATATGCAGATCGTGTTTAGCGATACACCAGGAGTGTTGAAACCCAACTACAAACTGCAGGAGTCGATGCTCGCCTTCTCGGAATCGGCATTGCAGGATGCTGACGTGCTGCTCTATGTGACCGATGTGGTGGAGAACCCAGAGAAGAACATGGATTTTCTGGAGAAGGTGCAGAAGATGAAAATCCCTGTGCTGCTACTCATCAACAAGATTGACGAGAGCGACCAGAAGACGCTGGGAGACATCGTGGAGAAATGGCACACGCTGCTGCCTAACGCAGAAATCCTGCCCATCTCCGCGAAAAACAAGTTTGGAGTGGATATGCTCCTGAAACGCATCAAAGAACTGTTGCCCGACTCACCGCCCTACTTCGACAAAGAGCAGTTGACCGATAAACCCGCTCGCTTCTTCGTGTCGGAGATCATCCGCGAGAAAATCCTGCTCTACTACGATAAGGAGATACCCTATGCAGTGGAGGTTCGCGTGGAACGCTTCAAGGAGACAGACCGGAATATCCATATCAATGCTGTGATCTATGTGGAGCGCGACAGCCAGAAGGGCATCATCATCGGCCACCAGGGTGTGGCGCTGAAGAAAGTGAATACCGAGGCTCGCAAGGCATTAGAGAAATTCTTCGGCAAATCCATCTTCCTTGAAACCTTCGTCAAGGTGGATAAAGACTGGCGATCATCGCAACGCGAACTCGACTCGTTTGGTTATAATCCGGAATAAAAAAGAATTCGGAAAAGACAGTCGGTACCCCCTCTTACCCTATCAGCAAGAGGCCCTCACAAGGCCCATGTACAACAAAAAAACAGAAACAACAAGAGCAAAAACAGATATGGCAAATTTAGTAGCTATCGTTGGACGCCCTAATGTGGGCAAATCCACACTTTTCAACCGTCTGACCAATACCCGCCACGCTATCGTCAGCGATGAGGCAGGTACCACACGCGACCGACAGTATGGCAAATGTGAATGGAACGGACGCGAATTCTCCGTAGTAGATACAGGAGGATGGGTTGTCAACAGCGACGACATCTTTGAGGAAGAAATCCGCAAACAGGTGCTGGTGGCTACCGAAGAGGCTGACCTCGTGCTCTTCCTCGTAGATATCCAAAACGGACTTACCGACCTCGACGTGGATGTGGCAAATATTCTGAGACGTTCGAAACTGCCCGTTGTGCTCGTAGCAAACAAGGCAGACGACGGTAAACACCTCTATGACCAGTATGAGTTTTACAGACTCGGACTGGGCGACCCCTATTGCGTGAGTGCAGCAACGGGTTCGGGAACAGGCGACCTGCTCGACCTCGTGGTGTCGAAACTCTCTACCGATGAGATTGACGATGTGGCAGACGGAACGCCACGCTTCGCCGTGGTGGGCAGACCTAATGCCGGTAAATCGAGCATCATCAACGCCTTTATCGGTGAAGACCGCAATATCGTGACAGATATTGCCGGAACAACGCGCGACTCTATCTATACGAAATACGATAAATTCGGATTCGACTTCTATCTGGTGGATACTGCCGGTATTCGCCGTAAGAATAAGGTGTCGGAAGACCTGGAGTTCTATAGTGTGATGCGTTCCATCCGTGCCATTGAGAACAGCGACGTCTGCATCTTGATGATTGACGCCACACGAGGCATTGAGGCTCAGGATATGAACATCTTCCAATTGATACAGAAGAATAATAAGTCGCTTGTTGTAGTGGTCAACAAATGGGACTTGGTGGAAGATAAGTCGCAGATAGCGGTGAAGACCTTTGAGAATGCCATCCGCCAACGCATGGCACCTTTCACCGATTTCCCCATCGTGTTTGCTTCAGCCCTGACCAAACAGCGCATCTTCAAAGTGTTGGAAACTGCCAAGCAGGTGTATCTGAACCGCACCATCAAGATAGGAACATCGAAACTCAACGAGGTGATGTTGCCACTCATCGAGGCGACTCCGCCACCCTCTATCAAAGGTAAATACATCAAGATTAAATATGTGTCGCAGGTGCCCAATACGCAGATTCCAACCTTCGTGTTCTACGCCAACCTGCCACAGTATGTGAAAGAGTCCTATAAGCGCTTCCTGGAAAATAAATTGCGCGACAACTGGACGCTTACGGGAACACCCATCAACGTCTTTGTGCGTCAGAAATAACACCGCAGAAACAATGAAACACATCATCACGATGATAACCCACCTGAAGGCGAAGCACCTCTCCGTGCTTTGCCTTCTCTGCTTGTGGCCACTTACCGCTTGCCACGAGGAACCTAATCCCGATGACCTTGCCCTGCAGGCTGCCAAAGGTTACTACGACGAACTCCTTGCGGGCAACTACGAGGCTTTTCTCAACGGTAAAGCCACTGCCGACTCTATGCCGCAGAACTACCGCAGCCAAATGGTTCTGGTTTATCGCAACTACATGGAGGAACAAAAAGAAAACCACGGCGGACTCCATCAAGTGACTGCCGTTCGTGCGCAACGCGACACCACCCTCCATTTCACACATGCCTTCCTCCTTCTCCATTTTGCCGATTCCACCAAAGAGGAAATCACCATCCCCATGGTTGAGGTGAAAGGACAATGGAAGATGAAGTAAGACGAAGAATATTATAAAATTGCCGGAAAGTGGATTGTACTTTCCGGCAATAATTATTGAGAGTGGATGGTGAGAGATTATAGGCAGAAACCGATGCCGATACTGGAGGTGTGGGCCTTCGGGCCTTGTCCTCCCTTGAATAATGGTGTGAGTCCTGTGGTGAAGCGAAACATGAAATCACCACATCCCATGTAGGCTTCAAAATTGACTCCTGCTGTGTGGATGCTCAGATCGCGTGCGGAGTTGAAGGTGTCGTGCTTGGTTTTGTAGCGTGCATGCTCTTTGTCGCGAAACTCAAACGAGAAACCAGCACCGATGAAAGCATCGCGACGACCAAGATATTGCTGGTATTCCAACATGACGGGGATGCGCATCGACCAGTAACTCATATAACTCTTGCGGATGCGTTCTTCCGCTTCAACAGGTTTGACGGTTGCCACATCATCCTCCATGAATAGCGCATGACCGCTGTCGAAAGCGTGGCGTGTGTATCCCACCTGCATGCCTATTGCCAGTCCGATATTGTTCTGACGGTTGAAGGGGATGGCTACGTTGAGGGCGCCAATGCCAATTTCGTAGGAGTTGGAATTTTTTGTGTAGAGCGATTGGTCTGCAGAGAATGAAAAGGCATCGCTTGTCAGATAGCGGTAACCGACATAGAAGTTGGCATTGTGTGCTTCGAATTTCTTACGTTTGGATCGTTCCCATGATGAGCGGAGGAAGGGAGACGAAACGTAGATCTGACTCACTTCCTGTCCATCGACGTAGGTTGTTTCGCTGATTTTCTTCAGTTCGTTGCCGTTGTTGTTATAAACGCCCACGGTTGTCGCTCCGTCTTTTTCGTTGACCACAATTTGTTTGTCGTTGACTACAAAGGTGGTGTCCTGCGCAGTTTCTGCCATTGTGCAGCCTGCTCCTATGATGGTGAGCAGTGCAGCGAGAAATGTTGTTTTTTCCATATTTTGTGTTTCTTTTATGATTCGTTTTATCGTGTGTAACAGAGTTTCATGATGTCGTCGGGCTTGATATTTCCCTCAATATAGATAAGGGCACCCCGTCCACCGGCAGCGTTGCTGAAGAGAATGTAGCGCTCCATGCCCGACGGAAGTGTGGGCATCATGTAGTATCCGCCTGTGATGTGTCCGTCTTCTACCACTTCACGTATTTTCTTCGCCCTCTTTCGGTCTGTTTTCAGCAGTGCGTCGATGGCCTTCCCCTGTGTCTTATAGGTCAGACTCTTATAGACGTGGAGTTGATAGCCCCGAAGTCGAGCATCGTACATTTCCACCATTTTGCATCCTTTCTCATGACCGTATCGGGTGAAAGCCCTATCTATTTCGAGTCCGGTCTGTGCGTGGACGGTAAGCATTGATATGGTGGTCCATAATACTGTGAATAATAACCGTTTTATCATATCTCGTATCATTTTTACGTTGTCAGTTGATTTCATCGAGTGCGCCAAAGGCTTCCTCGTCGGTGATGGCTACCAGTTGCAGTGCCTGTTCAGCCTCTTGTTCCACGATGTGCTGATTGGTGGTGCGCTGTCCGTCAATCACGGCAAAGTTGCGATCTTCTTTTTCATCGGGCCAAAACAGTCCAGTAGCCAGTAGTAGCGATGCTGCCACAGCTCCTGCCAACCACCATTTCCTGATGTGGTGGAGGCTGATGGTTTTGTGTTTTACCTGTGTTTCGGCAGGCAGACAACTCTTTTCCGCTTCGCTATCGACGTAGGCAAAGAGGGCCCGCAGCGGTAGCCATTCGTCGGGCAAAGATTGTGCTGTGCGGAAGAAGTGGCGCAGTTGTCGCTCTTCGTCAGCTGTAGTCTCGCCGTTCATGTATCGGTCTATCAATACCTTCACTTTGTTTCTGTCGATCATCATCTTATTGTCATTTTAATAAATTCCTGTCTGATAGTCTTTCGTGCCCTTGACAGACACTGGCGGATGTTTTCTGGTGATGCTCCCGTGATGGAGGCAATCTCTTCGGTCTCGTAGCCCTCGATGTCTTTCAGTCGTAGCACTTGAGCTTGTAGGGCAGGCAACCGATTGATGATTTCGCATATGAGTCGCAGTTCGTCTTGTCGTTCCACATGTCGGGTGGTTTCTTCTGAGGATGGTTCTGCCGTTGGTCGCCCGTATTCCAATTGTTTGTGGCGTTGCTCGTCGATGGTTTTATGGTGTAGCATGTTCAGTGCCAGTGCCTTCGGGTTAGGGTGCCTGTCGAGTTGCTGGCGCATGCTCCACAGTTTGAGCATGACCTCCTGTACCAAATCTTCGGCTGAGGCGTCATTCCCATTCATGTGTTTAGCAGCTTCCATCAGTGTCGGTCGCAGCACAACGATGCGCTTGTTGAACTCTTCGAGATCCATGTTATTTTTTTCCGTGACTCATCTATAAAACGTATGATGGGCGAGTTTTGTGACACGCGAGCTAATTTTTTTTTTGTTTTCTCCTGTGACAGATATAAAAACGCAAAAAAGATCAGTTTCCAAAAATATTCGACCACATCGACCACAGAATGTGGTAAGCGTATCCGCCTCATATATGCCCATCTATAATGAAGGATGTCGCTCTGAAATAAAACTGATTGAAATTTTTGGGTAATAACGTTTTGACAAGGTGTTGTTCAATAGTTAGCAAAAGTATTGTCCAACGTTTGGTAAAGGTATTGCCCAACGTTTAACAAAAGTATTACCTAACGTTTTACAAAGGTATTTTCAACGTTTGATAAAAATATTATCAAGGTTTGAGGAAAAGGTGATAAACTTACAACTCCCATTTATACATCGATATACATGGCTCGCTAAGTTGGTCCGGGTTGATGATAGATGCAATAGGTGTGGTCGATGTGGTCGAAGGGTGGTCGAAATTCTTGGGCTTCGACCACCATTTAACGCTCAGAACTACTGCGTGTTATACGGTAGTGGTGTTCGAGTGGTCGAAATTTTTTGAAAACTCAAATTTCTGTATGCATTGCGCGCGAACATATTATATATTATGGAAATCTCTTTAATAGTAATGATAATTCTCGGTTTGCACTACCTTGGCAACCGTGTTGCGAAGATACTCCCGCTCGGAAAAACTCAAATTTATTTGGTTTTTCTCTCACTTAATCGTACCTTTGTAGGCAAATAGAATGAAAAAGTGGATTTACTGAATCATATCACTTATCCAGATGACTTGCGCAAACTGAAAGTTGAACAACTTCCATTACTCTGTAAAGAACTGCGCAACGATATCGTTAAAGAACTATCTGTCAACCCCGGACATCTGGCATCAAGCCTCGGAGTCGTGGAGCTGACGGTAGCACTGCATTATGTCTTTAATACTCCCGAAGACCGCATCGTATGGGATGTAGGCCATCAGGCATACGGCCATAAAATACTGACAGGCAGACGCGAAAAGTTCTGTACCAATAGAAAACTCGGAGGCATCAAACCCTTCCCGTCGCCAGAGGAAAGTCCATACGATACCTTTGCGTGTGGTCACGCGAGCAACTCTATTTCGGCAGCACTCGGTATGGCTGTTGCAGCAAAGAAAACTGGAAATACCAACAGACATGTGGTGGCTGTTATAGGAGACGGAGCACTTAGCGGCGGCCTCGCCTTTGAAGGTCTCAACAACGTCAGTTCGTCGCCCAACGACATGCTTATCATTCTCAACGATAACAATATGTCGATAGACCAGTCGGTGGGAGGCATGAAGCAATATCTGCTCAACCTCAGTACCAACGAAACCTATAATGCACTGCGGTTTAAGATTTCAAGTAAACTGCATCAATGGGGACTACTGCCCGAAGACCGACGCAAAGGACTCATCCGACTGTCGAATGCCATGAAATCTGCCATCAGCCATCAGCAGAATATCTTCGATGGCATGAACATCAGATATTTTGGACCGTTCGACGGACATAATGTCGGAGAACTGGTGCGCATACTGAAACAGATGAAAGACATGAAAGGTCCGAAACTGTTGCACCTCCACACACAGAAAGGACACGGTTATGCACCAGCAGAACAAGACGTAACGACTTGGCACGCACCTGGAAAATTCGATCCTGCCACAGGAGAAAGACTCGTTGACCAGTCACCCGACAAACCACAACGCTATCAAGATGTGTTCGGACATACGTTGCTGGAACTGGCAGAGCAGAATCCGAAGATAGTGGGAGTGACTCCTGCCATGCCCACAGGATGCTCCATGAATATCATGATGCAAGCCATGCCAGACCGCACTTTTGATGTGGGAATAGCCGAAGGACACGCTGTGACCTTCTCAGGGGGAATGGCGAAAGACGGGCTCATCCCCTTCTGCAATATCTACAGCGCCTTTGCACAACGTGCTTTCGATAATATCATACACGATGTGGCACTGCTCAAACTGCATGTAGTGTTCTGTTTCGACCGGGCAGGACTGGTGGGCGAAGACGGACCAACACACCATGGAGCCTTCGACTTGGCAGCACTCAGACCCATTCCACATCTTACTATCGCATCGCCCATGGACGAACATGAACTGCGCCGGCTGATGTACACCGCACAACTGCCCGACAAAGGGCCGTTTGTCATCCGCTATCCACGTGGCGGAGGAGTATTGCACAACTGGCGTTGTCCACTTGAGGAAATCGCAGTGGGCACAGGACGTAAACTTAAAGACGGACACCATACTGCAGTGCTCTCCATCGGACCGATTGGTAATCATGTGACAAAAGCCATCGAAGACCTTGATGTGGCACACTACGATATGCGATTCCTCAAACCCATCGACGAGAATATCCTTGCCGAAGTGGCAGAACACTTCGACCGCATCGTCACCGTAGAAGATGGAGTGAAAGACGGAGGACTCGGTTCTGCCGTAGTAGAATGGATGGCAGATCATCACTACCATCCCGAAGTAATCAGACGGGGATTGCCCTCCGACCATTTTGTGGAACATGGAACTGTGGCACAACTCGATCACCTTGTAGGACTGGATGCCGAGGGCATCCGCAAAGCCATTATATCATGAAGATTGTAATAGTCGGAGCAGGTGCCGTAGGTGTGCACCTGGCAAAACTGCTTTCACGCGACCATCAGGATTGCGTGCTTATCGATGCCAATGCCGAACGACTGGCTGACCTCGATAGCAAGTTTGATATCATGACCGTTGTGGGATCTCCCACAAGTATCAAAATACTGCGCGAAGCTAATGTAGATAAAGCCGACCTCTTTGTGGGAGTCACTCCCGACGAGAGCCAGAATATGAATGCTTGTATCATTGCACATTCGCTGGGAGCGAAGAAAACCGTGGCACGCATCGACAACTATGAATATCTCGCTCCAAACCTTAAACCCTTCTTCGAGAAGATGGGCATCAACTCGCTGATCTATCCAGAAGTTCTGGCAGCCATAGATATTACCAACGGACTCAAAATGTCGTGGGTCAGACAACGATGGGATGTGCACAACGGGGCACTCGTCATGCTCGGCATTAAACTGCGAGAGACCTGCGAGATACTCAACCAACCACTGCGCGAACTATGTGGACCAACAGAACCGTACCACGTAGTGGCTGTGAAACGCAACGGAGAGACACTTATTCCCGGTGGTAATGATGAACTCCGCACAGGAGACCTCTGTTATTTTATGACCACCAGTGAATACATACCCTATGTGAGAAAATTCACCGGAAAGGAACACTATGCCGATGTGAAGAACGTGATTATCATGGGAGGCAGCAAAACCGCTGTGCGCGTGGGACTGACACTGCCTGAATACATGAATCTGAAAATCATAGAGAAGAACGAACAACGCTGTGAACGACTCAACGAACTGCTGTTGGACACCGATGCCATGGTGATTCACGGTGACGGACGCGACCTCGGACTGCTTCAGGAAGAGGGAATACAGAACACACAGGCGTTTGTCGCACTGACCGACAATGCAGAAACAAATATCCTTGCCTGTCTTACCGCCAAACGGTTGGGCGTGAGGAAAACCATCGCCATGGTGGAAAATCTCGACTATGTGGAGATGGCAGAGAGTCTGGACATCGGTACCATTATCAATAAGAAAACCATTGCTGCCAGCCATATCTATCAGATGATGCTCGACGCTGACGTCAGCAATGTGAGATCGCTGATGATGGTCGATTCTGACGTGGCTGAGTTTGTGGCTGCCGAAGGATCGAAGATTACCAAAAAGCCAGTGAAGGATCTCGGACTGCCGATTGGTGTAACGATCGGTGGACTGGTGCGCAACAATCAAGGAATCCTTGTCAATGGATTCACACAGATAGAACCGGGCGATTCTGTCATGATGTTCTGTCATGAGCACAACCTGAAAAATCTCGAAAAATACTTCAAACCATCGACAATATGGTAGAGGCGAAGTTACTATACAAGATTCTGGGATCACTGCTCATCATGCTTGGACTGCTGATGGGCGGATGTGCCCTCATGGCGGGATGCTACCAAGAGGATGACATCATGGCATTTCTCATCTCGTCTCTCTTCACTGGATGTTGCGGCTTCATATTCAAATACTTGGGACGTAACGCAACCAACGACATGAGCCGGCGAACTGCTTATCTCGTAGTCACACTATCGTGGCTGCTCTATAGCTTGTTTGGAATGTTGCCCTATATCATCGGAGGATACATCAACAGCGTGACAGATGCCTACTTTGAAACCATGTCGGGATTTACCACTACGGGAGCCACCATCCTCGACGATGTGGAGCGACTGCCCCACGCATTACTCTTCTGGAGATCTCTGTCACAATGGATTGGTGGACTGGGCATCGTATTCTTCACCATTGCCATTCTACCCTCGTTGGTGGGCGGAAGCGTCAAGGTGTTTGCCGCTGAGGCTACTGGCCCTGTGCGCACCAAGATGCACCCACGGTTGAGCACCAATGCTAAATGGATTTGCAGCATCTACCTTGTGCTTACTGTAGCTTGTATCCTTTCGTATTATGCGGCGGGGATGGAATGGTTTGACAGTGTGAACTATTCAATGTCAACTACTGCAACGGGAGGATTTGCACCCCATAACGACAGTGTGGAACACTATCATAGTGCTGCCGTAGAATATGTGTCACTCTTGTTCCAATTTCTATCGGGAATCAACTTTACCTTATTATATATAGTAATCTTTAAACGGCAACTGCGACAACTGGTGCAAAACTCGGAGTTCAAACTCTATCTCTTTGTAGTGTCTTTCTCAGCTATCGTTATCATGGCCATACTGATCTATAATAATGGTTACGGCACAGAACGCGCTTTCCGATGTGCCTTGTTCCAAGTGGTGTCGTTTATTACCACCACAGGACTCTTCAACGACGATGCTGGAGCGTGGCCCCATATCACTTGGGTGATACTCGGCATATGTATGTTTCTTGGAGCTTGTGCCGGAAGTACCAGTGGCGGATTCAAATGTATCCGCGGTTCGATGGTACTCAAAGCCATGCAGAATGAGTTTCGGCAGATACTCCATCCCAGTGCCGTACTGCCTATCAAGGTCAACGGACAGAATGTGCCTTCTTCAAAGGTGGCGACGCTATTGGCTTTTTTTGCACTCTATGTGGTGATGTGTCTTATTTCCGCTACTATTATGATTGCTGCCGGCATTGACAATACCAATGCCATTACGATAGCGCTGAGTTGTATGAGCAATGTCGGACCAACTCTCGGAACAGAGATCGGTCCTGTGATGTCGTGGGCAGGACTGCCTGATGGCATCAAATGGATCTGTTCGTTTCTCATGCTTGTAGGACGTCTGGAAATCATGTCGGTTATGGTGCTCTTCACTCGTGGCTTCTGGACCGACAATTGAATACAGCAGAATAAATACCCTAAAGAACTTATATTAACGAGAGAAAAAATGAAAGCATTCAAATTTCAACCGCTGCTCAAACAGACACTCTGGGGTGGCGACCGCATCATTCCCTTCAAGCATCTCGACGCAAAAATGGATAACGTTGGCGAGAGCTGGGAGATTTCGGGAGTGAAGGATAATGAAACCATAGCCGTGGGTGACGGACGTTCGCTCAATCAATTGGTGAATGATATGAAGGAGAAACTCGTGGGAAAGGCCAACTACGAGCGTTTCGGTACCGAATTCCCATTACTCATCAAGTTTATCGATGCACGACAGGACCTCTCTATCCAAGTGCATCCCACCGATGAAATAGCCCATCGCCAAGGCAAGAGTCGCGGTAAAACCGAAATGTGGTTTGTGATGGATTCTGCACCAGAGGCCAAACTCTATAATGGACTGAAGATGCAAATCACACCAGAACAGTATAAAGTGATGGTGGCTAATGATACTATCTGTGATGCATTGGCGCAATATCCTGTCAAGGAAGGCGACTGTTTCTTCATTCCTGCGGGACGCATCCATGCCATTGGCGCCGGATGTTTCCTGGCTGAAATACAGCAGACCAGCGATGTGACTTACCGTATTTATGATTTTAAGCGAAAGGATAAAGACGGAAACTACCGTCAGCTACACACCCAAGAGGCTTCGGAGAGTATTGATTATACGGTGCTTCCCGACTATCGTACACGCTATGAGGCACGCAAAAACGAGGGGGAACTGCTGGTAGAGTGTCCTTATTTCAATACTGCTGTCTATGATTTGGACGAACCCATGACCATTGATTACAGCGAACTCGACTCGTTTGTCATCTTGATAGGCATGAAGGGTGAGGGTACGCTGACTGTTGATGGCGAGAATATGCCGTTTCGCGAAGGAGAAACTGTATTGGTACCTGCCACCGCCAATGAGGTGCGTAGCGAGGGAACTATCAAATTCTTGGAAACCTACGTGCTCTCTTGAGCAAAGAAAGTGTGCTCCTGAATATCAGGATTGCATTATATCGGGATTCGGGGAGTCGCTATCGTCGGTTGTAGCAGATGACGCATCGAGATAAGCCGACAGATCGGCAAGCAACCGAAGGAATGGTTGTGAGACCTGACACCCTGTATTCTTCTTTAACATCTGACGGATGTCCTGCAACGAGTGTTCGTAGCAGGACATCTCGTTTTTACGTTGGGTATGGTGACAGGAAGTGCGCATGATCTCATCCTGTCGCTCCTGCCGCAGTCGATTGCACACTTTAGTGAGTATGGGCACCACCACATTGTCGAAGAGCGAGTGGCCCTGAATATAGAGATAAGTAGTGTCGGGAGTAATTCCCAATGCCTTGATGTCTTCTTTGGTCTGAAGGTATTGAACCTTATTGCCTGGGAATTGATTCTGTAAGAGGTGAACGCGCGAAGTAACCTTACGGCGCAGATGGTCGATAGAGGTTTGTGGATGTCCTACGCTGAAGCCTCCAGGGTCAGTAACTCTTGAAAAATCGGTAAGCGAGAAACGGTTGTGGTTGCCGGTGCGATAAGCCCATACCGACCAAACGAAGAGTGGAAAGATGGCTTGGCTGTACTGCTGGAAATAATCTTCGAAATCGAAAATACGATGGTCGTTGAGGGTTACTGCCACACAAACTTCATGGAGCGATGGCGCATAACACTGCATATTCTCTATAGCATAAGCATAGGTGTGGAACACGTATGGGCTTTCCAATATCTTTTTCGACTGAGGAGTGCGGCCTTGCATAAGGTAGTCGTAGTCAGCATCAACGCAAGCTATCATGTCTTCGCCCACATGTCCTTCTACAAAATTCATCAGCACCGACTTCTTCCCACGTTCCAGTTTGCGGTGTGAGGGCAACATCACTTCAAAGTAGCGTTGCTCATTTTCATAGCGACTGAGCACCGTCCGCCAGAAATAAATATCATCGTAACTCTCCACGTAAGCCACAATGCGCCTACGTGCTTGTTTCGATGTCAGCCTGTTGGCGGCTTCGAAATACTGGCTGTTGATATGATCTGTCAGTCTGCTGCTCATACCGTAATATCGCTGACCTCTGTCACCTTATCCAACCATCCGCTCATGATGACGGCAGGTGAGTGGGTGGTGAGTATGATCTGAACATTCGGGTTAAGCTCTACGATGAGCTCGATGAGGCGTTTCTGCCATTCGATGTGTAGCGACACTTCTGGTTCATCCATGAAGAGCACATAGGGCTGATGGTCCTCTACAAGTACGGTGAGTAGGATGACAAGCATCTGCTTCTCACCGCTCGACAACTGGTAAGGCAGTAGCGTCTCGCCAATCTGTGTGAAACGAATTTCATTCTCTTTGCGTACCATCTTCTTACCTGTTTCGGCAAAGAGTTCATCAACCATGTCTTGGAAACGCTTTTTAGGTTCTGACAACTGCTGAGCCATGTGGGCATCGCCCCGTTGCAGGGCTTCGATAATACGGTTGCCGATGTTCACCTGATAGTCGAGATATTTGCGTTGAAGCTGGTAGAGTTGCAGATCGAGTAGTGAACCGCCCCCTACGCCAGCCAGTACTGACAAGGCTTGGTGTATGAATCCCTCACTCTCGGAGAATGTCTGCGAGAGGTTGCTGTCGAGTGAACGAATCAAGTCAAAGCGGATATGTGTGGCATCTTCGGGTGCGGTAGTCAGATGTACGCCTTTCAACAGATGGTTGACAATATCGCCGTTTACCCCAACGCTTCTTACCACCTTGTTGAGAATGGTGGATTTGCCCACGCCGTTGATGCCGCTGAGGACATTGACTTTCGGATCGAGGTCCCAGACAATGTGTTTCTTGCCACTCCAAAGAGCATCGATCTCTATCGTTTTGATATAGTCTGCATACTTCTGCATAGTCTTAAGTTTTATGTCTGTCACTATTATGTCTGCCACTAAGTTAATGCTTATAGAAGCGTTATTTCATGCTTTCAAACCTATGTGGTTTGTTGGGTGGCTATCTGTTGCAAAGATAGTGTAATTCGTGAAAATTTCCAAATTCGCACTCGATGTTTGTGGAAAAAAGTCTTGTTTTTAGGTAATTTTATCCATTCAGATTCTAATTTTATCCTTTCTGTTTCATTATTCCGGCAGATTATAGTACTTTTGCCGCATGAAAACAAGTAAAGCCTTAATAGCCCATCTCGCCATGTTTGGAGCTTGTGCGGGTTGGGGATTAATGTCGCCAGTAGGCAAAGATGCAATGCTCCATGGATTTGATGGTATTACGATGGTTAGCTTTCGTGTGGCAGGAGCATGTCTGCTGTTTTGGATTGCTTCGTTGTTTGCTCCGAAAGAGCAGGTGCCATGGCGTGACCGTCTGATGTTTATCGGTGCAGCTCTTACGGGTTTGCTATTCAATCAATGTTGTTTTACTATCGGACTGAGCATCACTTCACCTATTAATGCGAGCATCGTCACTACGTCGATGCCTATCTTTGCCATGATATTGGCGGCACTTATCCTGCGTGAACCCATTACCGGCAAGAAGGCGTTAGGAGTGTTGATGGGATGCAGCGGTGCTTTGATTCTTATTCTGAGTTCGGCAGCTCATGCTGACGCACGTGTTGGAGATATACGTGGCGATTTGCTTTGCTTGTTTGCGCAGTTCTCGTTTGCCCTTTATTTATCGTTATTCAATCCGCTCATCAAGCGTTATAATGTGTTTACGGTCAACAAGTATATGTTCTCATGGGCTACGCTGATGCTTCTCCCGCTTAGTTCTTACCATGTCTATGGGGTAATCAGCCAGCCTATTCCGTTGCTGACCTGGATAGAAGTGGGTTATGTTGTGGTGTGTGGCACGTTCTTCTGTTATATTCTGACCATGATAGGTCAGCGCACGTTGCGTCCCACGGTGGTGTCGGTCTATAACTATGTGCAACCTATTGTGGCTGTTGCGGCTTCACTCATCATGGGTATTAGTACGATGAAGCTAACTCATGTTTTGGCTGTGGTGCTGGTGTTCAGCGGTGTTTGGCTGGTGGTTAAGTCAAAGTCGCGCAAGGATATAGAAGAGGAACGTCAGGAGAAAAAGAACGTTTGATTCTATCTTGTTTGACCGATAGGAAATCGGTTTGCCGTTTTTCAGCATATTCCCGACCTTAAGATTTGAAAAAATATAAGCGCACACCTATTATTCTTGGGTGTGCGCTTGTATGATAGAAGCTGTTTGTCTTATTTCAAGAAACCAAGTAGGGCAACGAGATAAGCATTCCAGTTGATGGCAATTTCATTGGAAGCGTAACTGCCTTCGTGATCTTGGTATGATTCATCGGGTGATGACGATGGGTAAGCAGGCACATTCTTTGCATCCTGTTGACCACTATTAGCACCTCCTGCGAGAAATCCCGGCAGGGGTTCTTCAATGCCGTCGGCTGCCGAAATACGCTGGTGAGGATGCATGACGCGCTGTGTGCCAAAGCCAGTCAGATAGCAATAGCCCGTGGCATTGCGTCCGAAGATGTGGTCGATAGTGGTGATGGCAGCTTTGCGGTTGGTATTGTCTTTGGTAAGGGCGTATTGGTACATCTGTGCAATACCTCGTCCTGCACATTTTTCAGAGTTGCTTCCCCAAATAAAATCGGATGCGCTGTTGCCGAAGATAGAGTAGAAGGGTGATGTGGCGAGCGCCTTGATATCTTCGTCACAGAATGTCTTGAGTGATTTCTTCATGCAGCAAGTCTTGAGTTTTCCAGCCTCTTTAGTTTGTAGCAGTTCCTGATTGAGCCATTGGAAGATGCCCAGTCCGGCAACGTTGCCCCATGTGGGCAGGGTGAACTGTTTGGGAGCGAAGGCTCGAGCCTGTTCAAGGAATCCTTGTTCTCCTGTTGTGAGATACATTTCTGTAGCTGCCCAGAAGAATTCATCGTCTGCATCGTTGTCATCGTATGTTCCTGTGTTGACGTCAGGGTCATACTTGCTGTTGTTGTCTTGCTGTGTATAGTAGTTTTTGGGGAATCTCACAGCCCATGCGTATGCACGTTGTGCAGCGTTGGCAGCTATCTTGCAGAATGGTTGATATTGTGGATAATCCTTGTAGATACGTGCTGCGAGTGCCATTGTAGCAGCAAAGTCGAGTGCTGCCTGCGTGCTCTTTTGCACCACATAGCGGTCTTGTTTGCAATCCACAGGCATGACGAATGCTTCGAAATTGGGAGTGGTCAGTTTGTGATAGACACCTCCGTCGTCGGGATCCTGCATGGTCAGCATCCATTCCAGATTGTACATGATTTCGTCCAAGAGGTCGGGCACGTTGTTGTTTGATTCTGGAATTTGCGTATCGATCTGTTCGAAATGTTCTTTGTTTAACTGGTAAGCTTGTAACATCAGGCCGATGGTGAATCCAGAGTTGACGATATATTTATTGTAGTCGCCAGCATCATACCAACCTTTTGGCGAGGAAATGACCGTTCCGGCAGGGCGCTTGGGTGATGCTGCCGATGGGTGTATGAGAACTCGAGTGTCGGGATGAGCTGCTTTTCGGGCAAAAGCTCCAGCGTATTTAGCTTCGATGTCCGTTCCTGTGCGCTGTAGATAGAAGGCCTTGATGGCAGCCTTCAGCGCCTCGTTGTATGGATGTTCGGCGATGTTGATGGTTTGTTTGTTCTTACCTGCAGTCAGGGTGTAGGTGCCTGGTTTTGTTACGGTAGAGAAATCTACAACCTGTCGCACTTTGTTGTTGAAGGGGGACTTGAGTGTTCGTACGGCTTTTCCGCTCCACACTTTGCGTCCGTTGTGGTCTTTCAGAATAAAGTTGCTGCTTTTTCCCGTTGGTTCAACAACGGCAACTTTGGATTCATTGACATAATAGCCCACTTGATTGACCTTGATGGGATTTTGTGCCGTAGCTGTGAGTGCGCTTGCTGCCACGAGTGTCAATAGTGTTTTTTTCATCATTTTAAGTTTTGGTTATGAATAGTATTGGAAATGAATTTTTATGTTTTCCTTATATATAATAAGGTGGATGTGCTTTATGGGGGGCATGCTGTTGATGCTGTGTGCAACAGTAGGGCAGATGGTTACTGTTTAGCCCGATGCTCGTTGACGAGTGATCGCATCTCTTTGAGCAGATCGCTGGCAAAGATGAAATCGGTCAGTCGCTTATTGGTAGATTGCATGATGTCTGCCGAAACTCCCTGCCACTCTTTGTGACCTTCGTAGATGAAAAGTATGTTTTCGCCGATGGTTGTCACGGAGTTCATGTCGTGTGTATTGATGATGGTGGTAATGCCAAATTCATGGGTAATGGAGTGGAGTAGGTCGTCGATGACCAATGATGTCTTAGGGTCGAGACCAGAGTTTGGTTCGTCGCAGAAGAGGTAGCGTGGGTTGAGTGCGATAGCTCGTGCGATGGCAACTCGTTTCTGCATACCTCCTGAGATTTCACCGGGATATTTTTTTTCAGCGCCAATCAGATTGACACGGTCGAGACATTCGCGTGCACGTTGTGTGCGTTCGTGAAGTGTCATGGGCGAGAACATATCGAGTGGGAACATCACGTTTTCCAGTACTGTGAGTGAGTCGAATAGTGCAGCACTTTGGAAAATCATGCCCATTTCTCGGCGCATCATCACCTTTTCCTGTTTCGACATCTGTACGAAGTCTCTTCCATCGTATAGCACTTGTCCACTCGTAGGTTCAAGCAGTCCCACCAGATTTTTCATCAATACCGTTTTTCCGCTACCGCTCTGACCGATAATCAGATTGGTTTTTCCATCTTCAAATATGGTATTGATACCTTTCAGTACCTCTTTATCGTCGAAACTCTTATATAGGTCTTTTACCTCAATCATTGTTGCAAGTGTATTGGAATGTTGGAAATATTGTGGTTAGGCTCATGAGAGCAGTTGGGTAAGGAATACATCGGAACATAGGATGAGTACACTCGACGACACGACAGCGTCTGTTGAGGCTTTGCCCACATTGACCGAACCGCCTTCTACGTTGTAGCCGAAATAGGAGGGTACTGCCGATATGATGAAGGCGAAGAACAAGCTCTTGATGATGCTCATCCATACGAACCATGGTTGGAAATCGTGTTGCAGTCCCAGTGTGAGGTCGTCGGGTGGGAGTATGTGGGCTATGTATGCTGTACCGTAAGCACCTATGATACCCATTGCTGATGAGAAGATGACCAATAGCGGCATGATGGTCACCATGCCGAGAATCTTGGGCAGGATGAGGTAGCATGCTGAGTTTACACCCATGATGTCGAGTGCGTCAATCTGTTGGGTGACGCGCATCGTGCCAATCTCCGATGCGATGTTTGATCCGACTTTTCCCGCCAGTATCAGACACATGATGCTTGATGAGAACTCCAGCAACATAATCTCACGAGTGGTGTAGCCGCTGACCCATCGGGGCATCCATGGACTCTGGATGTTGAGTTTCATCTGGATACAGATGACAGCTCCGATGAAGAAAGAGATCAGCAGTACGATGCCGATGGAGTTGATGCCCAGTTGCGCCATCTCTTTCGTATATTCCTTGAAGAACATACGCATCCGCTCTGGACGCGAAAAAGTGCGCCCCATCAATATGATGAATTGGCCGAAATGTGTCAGCCAGTTGTGTAATAGTTTCATAGGATAATATGCTTAATTGAATGCAAAGGTAGTGTAAACTGAGAGAAAAAACAAGTTTTTCTTTGAAATTCACGCAGTTTACACTACCTTTGCACATGAAAAGATACATGGCAATGGACGAAATTACGAACAATAAGCCGGAACAGTTGGTGTTGCGCACCGAGGGTCTGGTCAAACAATATGGCAAGCGCACCGTGGTGAGCGATGTGAGTTTCGATGTGAAACAAGGTGAAATTGTAGGACTGTTGGGTCCTAACGGAGCCGGCAAAACCACATCGTTCTATATGACAACCGGATTGGTTGTTCCCAATGGCGGACACATCTATCTCGGCGACGAGGAGGTGACAGACTATCCTGTCTATAAGCGTGCTCGTGCCGGTATCGGCTATTTGGCACAGGAGGCATCTGTGTTTCGCAAGATGTCGGTAGAGGACAATATTCTCTCGGTATTGGAAATGACGGGCAAACCACGTGACTATCAGCTCGAAAAACTTGAAAGCCTGATCAAGGAGTTTCGCCTTGGAAAGGTGAGAAAGAATAAGGGTGACCAGCTTTCTGGTGGTGAGCGACGCCGTACGGAGATTGCTCGTTGCTTAGCTATTGAGCCCAAATTCATCATGCTCGACGAACCGTTTGCCGGCGTTGACCCTATTGCCGTGGAAGATATTCAGCAGATAGTTTGGCAACTGAAATATCGCAACATTGGTATTCTGATAACCGACCATAATGTGCACGAAACTCTTAACATTACCGACCGTGCCTATCTGCTCTTCGAAGGTCGCATTCTCTTTCAAGGTAGTCCTGAAGAATTGGCGGTCAATCCTGTGGTGAAAGAGAAATATCTGGGTACCAACTTCGAACTGAAAAAGAAGAACTTCCAAGAGATGGCAGAAGCCAAACGCCGAAAGGAAATGGAGGAAGACGAAGAGAATAGATGAAACCCTTCATGCCTGAGGTTTGGCAAAATCTTAGAACAACATTCTCCACTTTCTTTCCAACGACCGATGTTTGACAGGTGTTCGGTGGGTATTTGATCAATAAAACTCACGTATTTCCTTCGGGATGCCTGCGGGATGCCTTCGGGATGTCGGTTTGTTGCTTTATGGGGAGATCCCAAGTAAGTCCCAAGTAAGTCCCATTATTTGCGGAAAACTATGGGAGGATGATGGGAAGATAGTGGGAGAAACTTCGCTCGTCAGTTCGATAATCCAAAGAAAAATTCGATTTTCCTTTGTATTCTGCTCACTTATTCGTAACTCTGAGGCTTACGCCTCTTAGTTACTTTCGTTCGATAATCCAAAGAAAAATTCGATTTTCTTTTGTATTCTGCTCACTTATTCGTAACTTTGCACGCTCAAAACTGCATATAATAATTAAATAAGGTATAAGAAGAGATGAATATTTCATTTGAAGCTCCTGACAAAATCAATGGTTTGATGACCATCGTATTGGAGAAAGAAGACTATCAAGCAGAAGTCGAGAAGACTCTGAAAGATTATCGCAAACGCGCTAATGTACCCGGATTCCGCCCTGGTCAGACTCCTATGGGTATGATCAAACGTCAGTATGGTACTGCCGTTAAGGTTGACGTGGTAAACAAAATGTTGGGTGAGGAACTCTACAAGTATGTTCGCGAAAACAAAATACAGATGCTCGGCGAACCCCTCAACAGCGACAAACAGAAGGAACTCAACTTCGAAAGCGATGAGCCATTGGAGTTCATGTTCGATATTGCCGTAGCTCCCGAATTCAAGGCAGCCCTCTCTGGCAAGGATAAAGTTGACTACTACAACATCACCGTTGACGACAAACTGATCGACCAGCAGGTGGAAATGTATCAGCAGCGTTCTGGTAACTACGAGAAGGCAGAGCAGTATGACGCAGAACAGCGCGATTTGCTCAAGGGCGACCTGCGCGAACTCGACGAGAACGGAAACGTTAAGGAAAATGGAATTACCATTGCCGACGTTTCTCTAATGCCTCAGTACATCAAGGTAGAAGACCAGAAGAAGCTTTTCGATGGTGCTAAACTGGGCGACATCATCACTTGGAATCCCCGTCAGGCCTATCCTGAAAACGACGCAGAGGTTTCTTCTCTCCTCAAAATCAAGAAAGAGGAAGTTGCTCAGCACACAGGAGACTTTACCTATCAGGTAACTGAAATCTCACGCTTCACAAAGGCAGAGGTTAATCAGACACTCTTCGATCAGGTTTTCGGCGAGGGTAATGTGAAAGACGAAAAAGAATTCCGTCAGAAGATTAGCGAGCAGATTAGCGAGCAGTTCAAGTCTGATTCAGACTATAAGTTCCTGCTCGACGTACGCAAGCACATGGAGAAGAAGGTTGGTAAGCTCGAATTCCCAGAGGCTCTGCTCAAGCGCGTGATGTTCAATAACAACAAGGACAAGGGCGAGGAGTTTGTAGAAAAAAACTTCGAGGCCAGCATCAACGAACTCGAATGGCACCTTATCAAAGAGCAGCTCGTTGCCGCTCAGAACATCAAGGTTGACGATGCAGACATCAAGAATGTAGCCAAGGAGGCCGCTCGCGCACAGTTCGCACAATACGGAATGGCAAATATTCCAGAGGAATATCTCGACAACTACGCTACAGAGATGCTGAAAAAGCGTGAAAACGTAGATGGACTCGTAGATCGTGCCGTTGACCTGAAGCTCATCGACGCTCTGAAGAATGTTGTTAAACTCAACGAGAAAGAGATTTCAATGGAAGACTTTCAGAAGATGCTGCAAGAGAAATAAGCATTTTTAAGAAAAAAACCTCATGAATATTGCGAGGTTACCAACTTTTTTCGTAATTTTGTATTTATAATATACGCAAAAAGGGTTGGTAACCTCGCTTTTTTGTTTCAAAACCAAAGAATGATGAACAACGATTTTAGAAAATATGCTACTAAGCATTTAGGTATTAACGGTCTCGTACTCGACGAAGTAGTGAGCGCACAGGCACAGTATCTGAACCCCTATATCTTGGAAGAACGTCAACTGAACGTTACCCAGATGGACGTGTTCTCACGACTGATGATGGATCGCATCATCTTCCTCGGTACACAGATTGACGACTATACTGCCAATACACTACAGGCACAGCTGCTCTATCTCGACTCAGTAGATAGCGGCAAGGATATCAGTATCTACCTCAACTCACCAGGCGGAAGCGTAACAGCAGGCCTCGGCATCTACGACACCATGCAGTTTATTACTTCCGACGTAGCCACCATCTGCACAGGTATGGCAGCATCAATGGCAGCCGTGTTGCTCGTGGCTGGAGCAGAAGGCAAACGCTCGGCGCTTCCCCATAGCCGTGTGATGATTCATCAGCCACTGGGTGGAGTACAGGGACAGGCATCGGATATTGAAATCGAGGCCAGAGAAATCATGAAATTCAAGAAAGAACTCTATACCATCATCTCCAACCATTCACACACACCATTTGATAAGGTGTGGAACGATTCTGACCGTAACTACTGGATGACAGCAGAAGAGGCCAAAGAGTATGGTATGATAGATGAAATACTGGTCAGAAAGGCATGAAGAAACAATGTAATTTCTGCGGACGCACCGAACGTGAAGTCCCCCTGTTGATAACAGGTCTCCATGGATGTATCTGTAGCGACTGCGTGACTCAGGCCTATCAGGTGTTGCAGGCTAACGGATTCGATAAGGACGCGAAAAAAAAACAAGCCGTTCCGGAACTCAAGAAAGTTCCTAAACCCAAAGAGATAAAAAAGTATCTCGATGAATATATTATAGGTCAGGATGAGGCCAAACGCTTCCTCTCCGTAGCAGTATATAACCACTACAAACGACTGCAACAGCCTGTAGATGAGAACGGAGTCGAAATCGAGAAAAGCAACATCATCATGGTGGGATCTACCGGAACCGGTAAGACCTTGCTGGCACGCACCATCGCCAAACTGCTTGACGTCCCCTTTACCATCGTCGATGCTACCGTATTTACCGAAGCCGGCTATGTGGGCGAGGATGTAGAGAGTATCCTCTCACGCCTGCTGCAA
Organism: Prevotella sp. P4-119; assembly: GCF_002251345.1. Classification (NCBI taxonomy): domain Bacteria; kingdom Pseudomonadati; phylum Bacteroidota; class Bacteroidia; order Bacteroidales; family Prevotellaceae; genus Prevotella; species Prevotella sp. P4-119. Next base: position 28,812 of record NZ_NPJB01000006.1, read on the forward strand.
GTGGCTGACTATAACGTGGAGGCTGCCGAGCGTGGTATTGTCTTTATCGACGAGATAGATAAAATTGCCAGAAAGAGCGACAACCCCAGCATCACACGCGACGTGAGTGGCGAAGGTGTGCAACAGGGACTGCTCAAACTGTTGGAGGGAACAATGGTTAACGTGCCACCACAGGGCGGACGCAAACATCCTGACCAGGAATACATCCATGTGGATACTCGCAATATCCTCTTTATATGTGGAGGAGCCTTCGACGGCATTGAACGCAAGATTGCGCAACGACTCAATACCCATGTCGTGGGTTACAACTCGGTACAGAATGTACGCAAGATAGACAAGGGCGACCTGATGAAGTATATTCTGCCCCAAGACTTGAAATCGTTCGGACTGATTCCGGAAATCATCGGACGTCTGCCGGTGCTGACTTATCTCAATCCGCTCGATCGCGACGCGCTGGAGAAAATATTGGTGGAACCCAAAAACTCCATCATCAAGCAGTATGAGAAACTGTTTGATATGGACGGCATCAAACTGACATTTGCCCCAGAAGCCCTCAAACTCATCGTCGATAAGGCGATGGAGTACAAACTCGGTGCACGTGGACTACGCTCTATCGTGGAGTCTATTATGATGGACGCCATGTTTGAAGTGCCTTCCAAACGCGCCAAATCCTTTGAAGTGACTGCAGAGTACGCACAACAGCAACTCGATAAATCGCATTTACAGTAATTAAGCCTATTGCAATGAAAGTTAATCTTACCCAAGCACTCAAACAGTTTTTTGGCTTCAGCCAATTTAAAGGTGACCAAGAGCGCATCATCCAAAATCTACTGGATGGCAACGATACCTTTGTGCTGATGCCTACAGGAGGTGGCAAATCCCTTTGCTACCAATTGCCTTCCCTGCTGATGGAAGGAACAGCGATTGTCATCTCACCATTGATAGCTCTGATGAAAAATCAAGTGGATGCCATCAGTATGATGAGTGAAGAGGGTACCGCACATTATCTCAACTCATCGCTCAACAAAGCAGCGATAGACCAGGTGAAGGCCGACATTCGTTCCGGAAAGACTAAACTGCTCTATGTGGCACCGGAATCGTTGACCAAAGAGGATAATGTCAACTTTCTCAAAAAGACAAAGATTTCTTTCTATGCAATAGACGAAGCCCACTGTATCTCCGAATGGGGTCACGACTTCCGACCCGAATACCGTCGCATACGACCCATCATCAACCAGATTGGTGAGGCACCCCTCATCGCACTTACCGCTACGGCAACAGACAAAGTGCGTACTGATATCAAGAAGAATCTCGGCATGAGCGATGCTACAGAATTCAAAAGCTCGTTCAACCGCCCGAACCTCTATTATGAGGTAAGAAACAAAACCAAGGATGTGGATAAGGACATCATTAAGTTCATTAAACAACATCCAGGTAAAAGCGGCATCATCTATTGTCTCTCGCGCAAGAAAGTAGAAGAATTGGCGGAAATCCTACGCGCCAACGATATCAAGGCACAGGCTTATCATGCCGGACTTGAATCGGCTTTGCGCTCGCAGACGCAGGATGACTTCTTGATGGAAAAAACAGATGTTATCGTGGCTACGATAGCCTTCGGAATGGGTATCGATAAGCCAGATGTCCGCTTTGTCATCCATTACGACATCCCTAAGTCGTTGGAAGGATACTATCAGGAAACTGGACGCGCAGGTCGAGACGGAGGAGAAGGCGTCTGCATCGCTTTCTATTCGAAAAAAGACTTGCAGAAGCTGGATAAGTTTATGGAAGGCAAACCCGTGGCAGAACAGGATATTGGCAGACAACTGTTGCAGGAAACAGCAGCCTATGCCGAGACTTCTGTGTGCCGACGCAAGATGCTACTCCATTATTTCGGTGAAATATATCCCAAGGACAACTGTCAGAACTGTGACAACTGTCTGCATCCGAAAACCAAGATAGAGGCACAGGAACAGCTGGTAATCCTGCTTAATACGGTGATTACCATCAAGGAAAACTTCCGTTCTGACTATGTCATCGACTTTATTACCGGAAAGGAAACAGAGGAGATATTGGCGCATAAGCATCAAAACAACGAACTGTTTGGTGCGGGCGAGGATATGGATGAGAAATTGTGGAATCCCGTTATCAGGCAGGCTCTGATAGCAGGATTCATAAAGAAAGATGTGGAAAACTATGGCTTGCTGAAAATAACAGCTGCCGGAAAGAAATTCTTAAAGAAACCAGAATCATTTATGATTGTAGAGGATAAAGACTTTGACGAAGACTACGAGAACGCTTCGGAACACGATGGAACTATGACTGCGCTCGATCCTACGCTCAGCATCATGCTGAAGGACTTGCGCAAAAAGGTTGCCAAGAAAATGGAGCGTCCACCTTATGTGATATTCCAGGATGTAAGCATCGAACAGATGGCTACCGATTATCCTATCACGTTGGAAGAACTCAAAAACATACAAGGTGTAGGAGAAGGAAAGGTGAAACAGCCTTATGCAAAGGAGTTCGTAGATCTGATCGCCAAATACTGTAAAGAGAACGACATCACACGACAGGCTGACCTGCGCGTGCGTACCGTTGCTAAGAAGTCGATGCTGAAAGTGAAAATCATTCAGGCCATCGACAGACAAGTGGCGCTTGACGATATTGCCAATGCACAAGGCTTGGACTTTAGCGAACTGCTCGACGAGGTGGAGGCTATCGTATATAGTGGTACACGACTGAATATCGACTATTTCCTCGATGAGGTGATGGACGAAGACCATATTGACGATATTTATGACTATTTTGCTGAAAGCGATACAGACTCGCTCGATGCGGCTATTGACGAACTGGGTTCTGAGTGCTCGGAAGATGAAATCAGACTGGTGCGCATCAAGTTTATTAGCGAAATGGCCAACTAATACTGCCAATGGTTATGAAAAGGACAACGACATATCTTATGGCTCTGGCTGCACTATTGCTGATGGCGCAGCCTGCTGATGCGCAGTTCTTAAAGAAAATGTTTAAGAAAAAAGCGCGTACAGAGCGGAAAGCTAAAGTGGGAAAAGACGGTATTGACGACGATGCCCAACAGGCACTTGCCGATGTGACAACCTTTGCCGATAATTCCAACAACCGCAACGCTTTCCTCGGAATACCATTGGGAATCAAGGCTGAACGCTTTGAAAAACAACTGTTGGAACAAGGATTTACGGAACGTAAAGCCGAGGGAAAACAAACGGCAAAGACTTATGTCTATGAAGGAGACGTGTATGGTGCAAAAGCTCGCGTAACACTTTATACTTCAGAAGACACCGAACGGGTATTTGCCGTTGATGTGGAGGGAGTTGCTGTCTATCCTACCAAAAAGGATGTGCAAGGACGCTTCCTGCATCTCAAACAACAACTTGCCAAAGTATATGGACAAGGATATGTGGATCGGGGAGGCGAGGCCTATACCATCATCAGCAGACTGGGAACCACCACACTCCATTATGAGAGTTCGGGAGTGGGACAGTCATATACTATCGGTATTACCATAGACGACGCAAAGGCTTATGCGATGGCCTATCAGGAAATGGAAGACCGTGAATACGAAGCCAAGCCACGCGTCTTGACAAACGGATTGGCAGAACCGCTGAAACATACCGATCTGGTGGGATTGGTATTCTTCCTGACCAAAAACCGCACCTTAGTGTCAGCCAAGACTCTCTTGGCATCCTATGATTATTCGATTGGTAAGATGAACCAGATGAAGTCGCCACAGGCCACCCTGACCATTGGCGATTATCACTCAAATGTGGTTTTCACGCGTTCTAAGAAAAACTATACGGCATTTGTCATTACTGCCAACGATGACCTCGATGCGGTACGTTGCAACTTGCAGACTTACGGTTATACCACAACCGATAAGGTCAACTATCAGCAAGGACGTGTGAAGATTGCCGTTGCCACAAACAAAAACGGCCAGGTTGTTGTACGAGTGCGCTGATACTTACTCATTTCAACGATTGATACTATACTGCGTTAAATCGTATTAATAATCGGTGAAACGCTTGTAGGTATCGGAAAAAATGAGTAATTTTGCACGCAATAAAATTTTAAGGAGTTATTTATGTCATCATTTATTGCAGACAAAATTGTGATGGACGGCCTTACATTTGACGACGTCCTCCTGATTCCCGCTTATTCGGAAGTGTTGCCTAAGACGGTAGAGTTGAAAACCAAGTTCTCGCGTAACATCCAGCTGAATGTTCCTTTCGTGACAGCAGCTATGGATACCGTGACCGAAAGTCAGATGGCGATTGCCATTGCACGTGAAGGCGGTATCGGTGTTATCCACAAAAACATGTCGATAGATAACCAAGCTCGCGAGGTGGCTATCGTCAAGCGTGCTGAGAACGGTATGATCTATGATCCTGTTACCATCCGTCGTGGATCTACGGTGCAGGATGCCTTGGCCTTGATGGCTGAATATCATATCGGTGGTATTCCTGTTGTAGATGAAAACAATTATCTCGTAGGTATCGTGACCAATCGTGACCTGCGCTTTGAACGTCGCTTGGATCGTACTATCGACGAGGTGATGTCGAAAGAGAATCTGGTGACAACCCACCAACAAACCGACTTGATTGCTGCTGCACAAATCCTGCAGGAAAATAAGATTGAGAAACTCCCCGTTGTTGATAAAGACAACCACTTGGTAGGCCTCATTACTTATAAGGATATTACCAAGGCAAAGGATAAACCCATGGCTTGCAAAGATGATAAAGGTCGTCTGCGTGTAGCTGCAGGTGTAGGTGTTACCGTTGATACCCTCGACCGTATGCAGGCACTTGTCAATGCTGGTGTTGACGCCATTGTGATTGATACTGCCCATGGACATTCTAAGAGCGTTATCGAAAAACTGCGCGAGGCTAAGGCTTCGTTCCCCAATATTGACATCGTAGTAGGTAATATCGCTACCGGAGCTGCCGCCAAAATGTTGGTGGAGAATGGCGCAGATGCTGTTAAGGTCGGTATCGGTCCGGGTTCCATCTGTACCACACGTGTTGTCGCAGGTGTCGGCGTACCCCAGTTGAGCGCAGTATATGATGTTTATCAGGCCTTGCAGGGCACAGGTGTACCTTTGATTGCTGACGGTGGTCTCCGCTATTCTGGCGATATCGTTAAGGCATTGGCAGCCGGTGGTTCTTGCGTGATGATTGGTTCGCTGGTAGCAGGTACAGAAGAAAGCCCTGGCGACACTATTATCTATAATGGCCGTAAGTTTAAGAGCTATCGTGGTATGGGTTCACTCGAAGCCATGGAACACGGATCTAAGGACCGTTACTTCCAGGCAGATACCAAAGATACCAAGAAACTTGTACCAGAGGGAATTGCCGGACGCGTTCCTTATAAGGGAACTGTACAGGAAGTTATCTATCAGATGGTAGGTGGACTGCGTTCTGGTATGGGCTATTGCGGTGCTCCAACTATCGAGAAATTGCATGATGCTAAGTTCACTCGCATCACCAATGCTGGTGTGAACGAGAGCCATCCACACGATATCACCATTACAAGTGAGGCTCCAAACTATTCACGCCCCAACGATTAAGATGATACAAAGACTGTTGCTTGCACTCATGTTGCTGCCAAGCACCATGATGGTGCGGGCACAGAATGACCCTACGCTTCTGATGGTGGGTGAAACTGCCGTGAAACGTTCGGAGTTTGTACAAGCATATAGTAAAATATGTGGCGCCCGTGTTGGTGCGCCGTGTAAGGTCGATGACTTTCTGGAGTCTTATATCAACTATAAGTTGAGAGTAAAGGCTGCCAGGGAGTCGCGCCTTGACACAACGTCGATGTTTAAAAGCATGCTTGCCGCTTGTGCGACTAACAGTCTGCCTGCATCGACAACCGCAAATGCCTCTGGTAGTTTGACCGGAGAAGACCTTAGGCGGATAGCCCAAAGCTGCGGCAATGGGATGAATAACGAAGTGGTCTGCTTGTCGCATATTTATCTGAAGGTGCGCCAGCGTGGACAACGTTATGAATTACAACAAGCCATCAAACGGGCAGACTCCATCTATAATGCTTTGCGACAAGGTGCTGATTTCGCTGTGTTGGCTCGACAAGTATCACAGGATAAAGCCTCTGCTGCAAATGGCGGACTGATGGGATGGTATGGTCGCAACCAGTTGCTTAAGGAGATGGAAGACAATGCCTTCACACTTCAACCAGGAACCTATAGCCGCCCATTCCTTACTGCCGATGGTTATCATATCCTGTTGCTTAACGACAGACGAACTGCCGATAAGTTTGCAGAACTGCAACAATGGCAGGCAGCAGAACAGAAAAGGCTGTCTATGGTGCGTGGCATCTCGTCATCGCCGATTCAAGCGAGTCTGCCATCAGCAGAACGGGAATCGAATATGGGCAATAGCCCCATTTCACCAATGACGACCGCATCGCTACCCACAGTTTCTGACGACATCTATGAAGGATTACTGCTCTGCGTGTTGTCAGAGAAATCGCTTGCCCGGCAGGCAGCTACCGACAAGACTGCTATGGCTCGGTATTTCAAGAAAAACAAGAAGAAGTATCGCAGGAAAGGTTTCAAGCCTAAAAGCTATGTTGAAGTAGAAGAACAGGTGGTAGCCGATTTGTGTACTGAAATGGAGAAACACTGGATATCAGATTTGAAGGAAAAATATCCGGTTACAATAAATAAAGATGTATTAAAAACAATAAACAAACATCACAGAATATGAGCATTCGCAGTATATTATTTGCTATGCTGGCATTGGCAAGTACAGCCATGCAGGCAAAAACTGACAAAGACAGTATCAATGCGCAAAGCACAGTAGATGAAGTCATCTGGGTTGTGGGCGATGAGGCTATCCTGAAGTCAGATGTCGAAGCCATGCGCATGCAGGCCCTGCAGCAGGGAGTGCATTGGACAGGCAATCCTGACTGTGCCATTCCCGAACAGATAGCTGTACAGAAACTGTTCTTGCATCAGGCTGCCATCGACAGTATCGAGGTGACCGATGCACAGATTAGTGCAGGTGTTGACCGCCAGATAGACTATATGATTTCTGTTGTCGGATCTCGTGAGAAGTTGGAAGAGTATCACAAAAAGACGATGACACAGATTCGCAACGAACTGCGTGACTCTTATCGTGAAAACCAAATGGTAGAGGAAATGAAGCAGCAACTGGTCAAGGATATTGCCGTGACCCCTGCAGAAGTGCGCCGCTACTTCAAGGATATGCCAACAGACAGTATTCCTTTTGTTCCCACCGAGGTGGAAGTGCAGATTATCACACAAACTCCTCGTGTGTCACAGGAAGAGATCAACCGTGTGAAAGGTGAACTCCGCGACTATACTGACCGTATCAACCGTGGCGATGCTTCGTTCCAAACGCTGGCACGTCTCTATTCTGAAGACCCAGGAAGTGCACGTCGTGGTGGTGAACTGGGATTCATGTCGCGTATGGAACTCGATCCAGCCTTTGCTGCTGTGGCTTTCAACCTGACTGATCCGAAGAAAGTCTCGAAGATTGTGGAGTCTGAATTTGGATTCCATATTATCCAGTTGATAGAGAAACGTGGTGAGAAAGCCAATGTTCGCCATATTCTCCGTCGCCCTGTTGTTAGTAACGAGGCTATTGAGAAGTCGTTGAGCCAACTCGATTCTCTGCGTACCGATATTGCTGATGCGAAGTTTACCTTTGATCAGGCTGCCTCTGTGCTCTCTGACGATAAAGATACCCGTAACAACAAAGGTGTGATGTTCCACGATGACATGGGCACACGTACTTCACGTTTCCAACTGCAAGATCTTCCTGCTGAAGTGGCTCGTGCCATCGATGGATTGAAGATCGGGGAAGTTACCAAACCATTCCAGATGATGAAAAACGGTCGTACAGTATGTGCCATCGTCAAACTGAAGAATCGTAGCGAAGGTCATAAAGCCACCATTACTGAAGATTTTCAGGTGATGAAGAATGTTGTGCTGGAGAAATTGCGCCAAGAGAAGATTCATCAGTGGGTGGTGGAAAAGATCAAAAACACCTACGTCCGTATCAATGACCGTTATCGGGATTGTGATTTCGAATATCAGGGTTGGATACGATGAAACTCCGTGCTGTTGCCATCTTTATGCTTTGCCTGTTGGGTATTGGCCTGATAGGTGCTATGCAACCTGTGCGTAAACGTACAGCAAAAAATCATAGAACGGCTCCCGACAAGCGCGTTTATCTGGTACATGCCGACGAACTGCGTTATAACCAGTATCAGAATGGTGATGCCCAGGTCCTTACGGGACATGTTCATTTTCGTCATGTTGGCGCCAATCTTTATTGCGACAGTGCCAATTTCTTCCAGCAGACCAACTCTTTCGAAGCTTTCGGTCATGTGCGCATGGTGCAGGGCGACACGCTGAGCCTTACCAGCGACTATGCTTACTATGATGGTAACGAGCAGATTGCACAAGCGCGATATAATGTGGTGCTGAAACATCGCAAGACAACACTCTATACCGATAGTTTGGATTATGACCGCATGTATAGTTTCGGCAACTTCTTCGAAGGTGGAAAACTCGTGGATAACGGTTCTACGCTGACCAGCGATTGGGGTGAGTACCATACCGACTCGAAGATGGCGATGTTTTATTATGATGTACGCCTGCGCAACAAGAAGTTCTATCTGACAACCGATTCTCTCTTCTACGATACCCGTCTCTCACGTGCACATATCGTGGGACCGTCGAATATAACATCGGGCAGTAGTCATATCTATAGTGAGGACGGCTACTACAATACCAAGACCGAGATGTCAGAACTGTTTGGTCGTTCGGTCATGAAAGATAAAGGCCGCTCGTTGGTGGGCGATAGCGTTTATTACGACAGTAAGAACGGACTCAGCCATGCCTATAGTAATGTAGTCTATGTTGATTCCGTCAATAAAAACAAGATGACTGGCGACTATTGTGAATACAATGAAGAGACGGGCTATGCCATGACCACCAAGCGTGCTGTTGCTATCGATTATTCGCAGCGCGATTCTCTTTATATGCATGCCGATACCTTCAAGGTGTTTACGTTCAATATCAATACCGACTCGGTCTATCGTAAAATCCATGCCTACAATAAGGTGCGCGCCTATCGTGTCGATGTGCAGGCGGTATGTGACTCGTTGGTGTATAATTCCCAAGATTCATGTATGACGATGTATCGTGACCCTATCGTATGGAACAACGGCCAACAACTCTTTGGTGAGGAGATACGTGCCTATATGAAAGACTCTACCATCGACCATGTACATGTGGTGGGACAGGCATTCTCTGTAGAACAACTTGCCGATTCGGTACACTTCAACCAAGTGTCGTCGAAAGAGATGATGGCACTCTTCAACAAGGGTGAAGTGTATGAAACCAATGCTACGGGTAATGTGCTGATCGTTTATTATCCGATGGATGATTCCGACAGCACCCTAATAGGACTCAACTATACCGAGACACCCAAACTGCGTATGTTCCTTGAAAAACGCAAGATGAAGAAGATATGGATGGAGAAACCAACAGGAGTGCTCTATCCCATGACGCAGATACCACCTTCGAAATATTTCTTGCCAGGCTATGCTTGGTTTGATTATATCCGTCCACTCAACCGCGACGACATCTTCAACTGGCGCGGAAAGAAAGAAGGACAGGAGTTGAAAGAGCAAGTGCATCGCACAGCACCTGCCTCGGTAAAGAAGGCGGAAGGAGGACCGAAATGAGTGATGTAATACAGTTGCTGCCAGATTCTGTGGCCAACCAGATTGCAGCCGGAGAGGTTATTCAGCGTCCGGCATCGGTCATCAAGGAACTTGTAGAAAATGCGGTAGATGCCGGTGCACACACCATTAGTGTACTGGTGGTTGATGCCGGTCGCACGTCGATACAGGTTGTCGATGATGGTAAAGGCATGTCTGAAACCGATGCACGTCTCGCTTTTGAGCGTCATGCCACTTCGAAGATTCGCAAGGCCGACGACCTCTTTGCGCTAACCACCATGGGATTTCGTGGCGAGGCACTCCCTTCGATTGCTGCCGTGTCTCAGGTAGAACTGCGTACTCGTACTGCAGCCGACGAACTGGGTACTTGTCTTACCATCTACGGTTCAAAAGTAGAAGGACAGGAGTCGGTCAGCTGCCCAGTGGGAAGCAATTTCAAGGTTGACAATCTTTTCTATAATGTGCCTGCCCGCCGCAAGTTTTTGAAGACCAACGCTACCGAACTTAGCAATATCCTCACCGCTTTTGAGCGTATAGTATTGGTATATCCTGATATCAACTTCACACTCCATAGTAACGGACAAGAGCTGATGAACCTTCGTGCAGGCTCTGTACGCCAGCGTATCAGCGATGTCTTTGGCAAACGCTATAGTCAGGATGTGTTGCCCTTGGAGGTAGAAACTGCCATCTGCAAAGTTTCGGGCTATGTGGGGAAACCTGAGTCTGCGCGCAAAAAAGGTGCCCACAACTACTTTTTTGTCAATGGCCGCTTCATGAAGCATCCTTATTTCCATAAGGCAGTCATGCAGGCTTACGAACGCTTAGTGCCTATAGGCATGCAGGTACCCTATTTTATCTATTTCGAAGTTAACCCCGCCGACATAGATGTAAATATCCATCCGACAAAGACAGAAATCAAGTTTGATAACGAACAAGCCATTTGGCAGATTCTTACCGCTGCGGTAAAGGATGCTATCGGCAAGTTCTGCGAACTCACACAGATAGACTTTGACACCGAAGGACGCCCTGATATCCCGGTATTCAATCCCGATGAACAGGTGGCTCCACCCTCTCTGAACTTTAATCCTGACTATAATCCATTCCGTCAGCAAACAGCCAAACCGACAAGAATGGAAGGATGGGAACAGCTCTATGGCAATCTGCCTACACAGAAACCTGTTGCTCCAGAACTTTTCCCAACATCGCAGGATGATGCCGAAGAACTGATCACTTCCAACAAGATTACACACGGGACACAGGAACTTGAAGGACAGGGCAGTCGTGCTGTCATCGAAGACAAGTCGCCGATGCACTATCAGTACAAAGGCAGATTTATCATGACTGCTGTCAAATCGGGACTGATGATAATCGACCAGTATCGTGCTGACGTGCGAATTCGTTATGAGCAATATATGGAACAGTTGCGCACCCATCAGGCATCAAGCCAGCGCGTGCTCTTTCCTGAAGTGGCACGTTTCTCACCCTCCGATGCTGTCATGCTCCAAAAGATACTGCCCGAACTGGAAGCTATAGGTTTTGAACTCTCCGATCTGGGACAGTATTCCTATGCCATCAATGCCATTCCCGCCGGTCTTGAAGGTCTCGACAGCGTGCAATTGCTATGCGACATGGTAAGTGATGCTATAGAAAAAGGTGCTACTCAGACCGATGCCATCCATGCCGCCCTCGCGCTGAGCATGGCGCGCCATGCTGCCATACCGCAAGGACAGGTGTTGAGCAATGAGGAAATGGAGGCAGTTGTCAATCAATTGTTCGCCTGTTCCAATGTCAATTATACCCCTGATGGCAAAGCCATACTGTGCATTCTCCCCCAGCGCGATATAGAGCAACTTTTGGGCTAATATATAATAATGTAAGGCGGAAATGGGGGAAAGACTAAAAAAATATCAATTTTTGCAACAAAAAACTCAAAATACTAATAAAAAAGTTTGTGGATTCAAAATAAATGTTTAATTTTGCACAACAATTCATAGAAGTATATAACGTATATTTAATTAAATAGGTATGAAAAAGTTATTAATGGTACTGGCTTTTGCCGGTGTTTCTGCTGCCTCAATGGCACAGAATGCTGATCCTACTGAAAAGTTCAGCGTTTCTACTAATTCATTCTGGAGCAACTGGTTCGTACAGGCTAACGTTGCTGGTACTGCATTTTGGGGTAACCAGGAAGTAGGTAACAATTTCTCAAAGAGCCCTCTCAAGGGTTTCCGCAACAACCTTGGCTTCTCTGTAGCTGTTGGTAAGTGGTTCACTCCTGGTCTCGGTCTCCGCACTAAGTTCAACGGTGCTTGGGGTCGTACAGTCGTTTCTGAGAACAAGAAAACCAATGCTAACAAATACTGGACTCTCAGCGAGCAGGTAATGTTTAACCTCAGCAACATGTTGCTGGGTTACAACGAGAGCCGTGTTTGGGACTTCATTCCTTACGCAAGCGTAGGTGTTAACCGTAACATGAGCGCTAACTGCTATGCTCCTGTAGCAGGTATCGGTATCCTGAACGAATTCAAGATCAACAACAAGTGGGCTGTTAACCTCGACGTTAACTACATGCTTGGTACTTCAGACTACGATGGTTTCGAGGGTTCGCTCCCCGGTGCTAAACCTTACGACGCTCGTTCATTCAAGGGTCTCGTAGCTAACCACGACCGTACTCTGAACGTTGAAGTTGGTTTGACCTACAACCTTGGTAAGGCAACCTTCAACAAGACTCCAGACGTAGAGGCTATCAAGGCTCTCTCACAGGGTCAGATCGATGCTCTGAACGCTCAGCTTGCTGACGCTCAGTCAGAGAACAACCGTCTGAAGGATATGCTCGCAGAGCAGAAGCAGCAGTCTGTAGCTCCTGTATCAGCAGTTACTAAGGTGGTTTCAGCTCCTGTATCAGTATTCTTCAACATTGGTAAGGCTAAGGTTGCTTCTAAGAAGGACCTCCAGAATGTTAAGGCTGTTGCTGACGCAGCAAAGGCTAACAACGCTAAGATCGTTGTAACTGGTTACGCTGATAGCAAGACTGGTAGCGTTGCATTCAACAAGAACCTTTCTGAGAAGCGTGCTCAGACCGTTGCTGACGCTCTCGTTAACATGGGCGTAAGCCGCGACAACATCGAAGTTGTTAGTGCTGGTGGTGTTAATACTCTCTCACCTGTATCTTACAACCGTCGTGCTACTGTTGAAATCAAATAATTTCAACCAACGATAGACTTCAATCCCGGAGGTTTTCACCCTCCGGGATTTTTAAGGGCGCTTAGCTCAGCTGGTTTAGAGCATCTGCCTTACAAGCAGAGGGTCGGGGGTTCGAATCCCTCAGCGCCCACCATCGGATTCCAATCTTTTGGAATCCGATTTTCTTTTTTTCTTCTGCCTGTTGCTTCCTATTGACCATGATGATTATATCCTGGCTCAGTAGATAATTAGTGGGGGTAAGCGTATATCATGGAAAGTCTGTAGAGAAAGAATTTCTCATCCCTAATTCCCCTTAGTGCTGCCCTGAAGGACTTGACTTTGGCGTTGAAAGACTCTGCTGCTGCGTTAGACGACCTGTTATTGTAGAAGTTGAGTATGTCATCATAGTGCTCGTAGAACGTAGCCGCAATAACGTTGAAGGAATGGAATCCAGCCTCTTCGACCTTGTTGTACCATTTGGCCATAGAGAGCCTGGCAGCATCCTTGATGGTGTTCTTGGCAAAGATCATCCTCAGTGAATGAGAGAGCGAATACGCCTTCTGCAGGTCAGGATATAGTT
>NZ_NPJB01000059.1:0-3312 GCF_002251345.1 Prevotella sp. P4-119
AAAAAAGCACCTTGCTTCATTGCTGAAACAAGGTGCTTTGTAAAAGATGGCGGCCTCCTACTCTCCCGCATTGCATTGCAGTACCATCGGCGCAAGTGGGCTTAACTTCTCTGTTCGGAATGGGAAGAGGTGGAACCCCACCGCAATAGCCACCTGATAATTCTCTCAGCCGTATCACATACAGCCGGTATAGGTTGACAATCGCACACAAGCAAACTGTATCACAGATACAGAGTCAACATCTGAAAGTATCGCCTCAGACAAAAGTTTTCGGGCAATTAGTAGTGCTCGGCTTTGACATCGCTGTCTTTACACCTGCACCCTATCAACGTCGTAGTCTTCGACGACCCTCAATGGAGTCCTCATCTTGAGGCCGGCTTCGCACTTAGATGCTTTCAGCGCTTATCCGAACCCGACGCGGATACCCGGCGGTGCACCTGGCGGCACAACCGGTAAACCGGAGGTCGGTCAACCACGGTCCTCTCGTACTAGTGGCCGGTCCCCTCAAGACTCCTGCGCCCACGATAGATAGAGACCGAACTGTCTCACGACGTTCTGAACCCAGCTCGCGTGCCACTTTAATGGGCGAACAGCCCAACCCTTGGGACCTTCTCCAGCCCCAGGATGTGACGAGCCGACATCGAGGTGCCAAACCACCCCGTCGATATGAGCTCTTGGGGGGGATCAGCCTGTTATCCCCGGAGTACCTTTTATCCTTTGAGCGACGGACCTTCCATACGGATCCGCCGGATCACTATGCCCCAGTTTCCTGCCTGCTCGGCATGTCTGCCTCCCAGTCAAGCGCCCTTATGCCATTGCACTCTATAAGGCCGGTTACCAATCGGCCCGAGGGCACCTTTGGAAGCCTCCGTTACGCTTTTGGAGGCGACCACCCCAGTCAAACTACCCACCAAGCAGTGTCCGCGCAATGCGCGTTAGACCTCAGGCAGCAGAAGGGCCGTATTTCAAGGATGGCTCCACACACGCTGGCGCGCATGATTCAATGCCTCCGGCCTATCCTACACATCCGATGACCAAGGTCAATGCTAAGCTGTAGTAAAGGTTCACGGGGTCTTTTCGTCCCATCGCGGGTAATCGGCATCTTCACCGATACTACAATTTCACTGAGCTCACGGTTGAGACAGCGTCCGGATCATTACACCATTCGTGCAGGTCGGAACTTACCCGACAAGGAATTTCGCTACCTTAGGACCGTTATAGTTACGGCCGCCGTTTACCGGGGCTTCAATTCAATGCTTCCCTTGCGGTGACATCTCCTCTTAACCTTCCGGCACCGGGCAGGTGTCAGGCTGTATACCTCATCTTGCGAGTTTGCACAGCCCTGTGTTTTTGCTAAACAGTTGCCTGGACCTATTCTCTGCGCCTCCATTGCTGGAGGACCCCTTATCCCGAAGTTACGGGGTCAGTTTGCCTAGTTCCTTAACCGTGAATCTCTCAACGCCTTAGTATGTTCTACCCGACTACCTGTGTCGGTTTGCGGTACGGGTTCCGTATGGATTAAGTTTAGCGGATTTTCTCGGCAGTATGATTACCTGCGCTGTCGGCTCTCTCCGGAGAGAGTGCCGTACTCTCGGAGTTCAGCTCGGGAGGTGGATTTGCCTGCCTCCCTCAATGCCTACATCCTTTAACGGGGAATTCCGTTTCCCCGCGGCAGTGTCACGACTGCGTCTCCACGTCACTCCATAAGGAAGTCACGGAATATTGACCGTGTCAGCCATCGCCTTCGCCGTTCGGCTTAGACTTAGGACCCGACTTACCCCGGGATGATTAACATTGCCCGGGAAACCTTAGTCGTACGGCGGGGGTGGATCTCACACCCCTAATCGTTACTTATACCTACATTTGCTTTTCCTGAAGCTCCAGGGAAAGTCGTCCTTTCCCATTCAACGCCGCAGGAATGCTCCCCTACCGATACTTTTATCATTACTATCCCGCGACTTCGGTGCCTGTCTTATACCCGATTATTATCCATGCACGGTCTCTCGACTAGTGAGCTGTTACGCACTCTTTGAATGAATGGCTGCTTCCAAGCCAACATCCTAGCTGTCACGGAGACCACACTTCGTTAGACTAACTCAGACAGAACTTGGGGACCTTAGACGGCGGTCTGGATTCTTCTCCTCTCGGGGACGGACCTTAGCACCCGCCCCCTTACTGCCACACTGCGGTGTATGAGCATTCGGAGTTCGTCAGGTCGCGATAGGCGGTGAAGCCCTCTTGACCTATCGGTCGCTCTACCTCTCATACAGATCATGTGACGCGGCACCTAAATGCCTTTCGGGGAGTACGAGCTATCTCCGAGTTTGATTGGCCTTTCACTCCTACACACACCTCATCCGGAAGCTTTTCAACGCTTATCGGTGCGGACCTCCATCCCGTGTTACCGGGACTTCATCCTGGACATGTGTAGATCACTCGGTTTCGCGTCTACCTCCACAGACTATACGACCTGTTCAGCCTCGCTTTCACTGCGGCTCGGGAAGTCCTCTTCCTTAACCTCGCCTGTGACGGTAACTCGTAGGTTCATTATGCAAAAGGCACGCCGTCACTGCTTATAGCAGCTCCGACCGCTTGTAGGCGCATGGTTTCAGGTACTCTTTCACTCCCCTTATAGGGGTACTTTTCACCTTTCCCTCACGGTACTGGTACGCTATCGGTCTCACGGGAGTATTTAGCCTTGCCGGATGGGCCCGGCGGATTCGCGCAGGATTACACGTGTCCCGCGTTACTCAGGATACCGCTAGGTCTCGCAATTGTTTCGAATACAGGATTATCACCTTCTATGATGTAACTTTCCAGATACTTCTTCTCACATTGCAAGTACCACGGCGCGGTCCTACAACCCCTGCCATGCGTTGCCACAAAGCAGGTTTGGGCTCTTCCCCGGTCGCTCGCCACTACTGGGGGAATCATTGTTATTTTCTCTTCCTCGAGGTACTAAGATGTTTCAGTTCCCTCGGTTAGCCTCCCTGCCTACGCAGGGATAACAGGCCTTCAGCCTGATGGGTTGTCCCATTCGGAAATCTGCGGATCAAGGGATATTTGCTCCTACCCGCAGCTTATCGCAGCTTATCACGTCCTTCATCGCCTCCGTGAGCCAAGGCATCCACCATGCGCCCTGACTTACTTTCGCCTTGACTTAAGCATACTTTCCTATGACTATAGGCGGCCGTATGCATAAGTGCTCATACTTTCAGCTGTTGATTTCTGATTTATTATCTAATCTACAGTCTTGCTTGTGTCAATATGTCAAAGATCTCTTTCCTCTATTTCAAGGACAAGTGGAGAATA
>NZ_NPJB01000060.1:0-9447 GCF_002251345.1 Prevotella sp. P4-119
CTTCATTGTCAATACTCTTGGAGCTTTGGCAGCATATTGCTTCTTTCCTAAGAAACCTACAATTGCCGTTCAAAGGACTATTGATAGACAATTGACCTTATTCTAATTCGTCGAACTCACGTTAATTATATACAATTATGGCTAAAAAAACATCGATACACATTTGCGCTGCCAAGTATGGTGCCGAGAAGCACAACAGACGCGAGAAGGAGATGAAGCATGTTCATCCCGAGTATTCAAATCTTAACAAGAGTTGGGAAGCTGAGGACTTCAAGTCGGTAGCCGATGAGATTCGCAAGGCTAAGGAACGCTATTCCAGCCATCATTTCTGTCGTAAGGCGAAACTTGATGAAAATGGAAAACAATTGACAACACTTGCTTACGATAAAAAGACGGTCGACCCAATCGTTGACCCTAAAACTGGACTTCAAAAGGTTGTTCCAGAATGGGAACTCGACTTGTCGAAACCCAAGAAGATGCCCAAGAATGCCGAGCCTGTCCGTGAAGGTGTTGCTGTCATCACAGAGAATACGACGATGGAGCAGATGAAGACTTTGGCTAATCAAATCGAACAGCGTTGGGACATCAAGACCAAAGCCATCTATGCTCACCTTGATGAAGGCCATGAGCATTTGGTGACGGATAAGGATCATCAGCAGGGTAAGTATCTCGATTCTGCAGAAGGTTCGACAATCTTTCTCTGGAACCACCATGCTCACTATGTTTTTGATTGGACTGACCATGAGACAGGCCAGTGCATCAATCTAAACCGTCATGATATGTCAGAACTTCAGGATATGTTGGCTAATACTCTCAAAATGGAGCGTGGCAAGAAAAGTGACAAGAAATGGCGCGACGCTCATACTTTCAAGGCTGAGCAGGAAGCCATTCGTGCCAAAGAGGTAGCAGAATATACTGAACGTAAGAAAGCAGAAGTGAAGCAGATTCAGAAGAACATAGAAGCCAGTAACAGTAAGTTGACCAAACTTCAGGAAGCCATCGACGAATTGCTTTCTGCAACGAGTGTTCCAGAAGAAGAACTGGAGGCGGTACCATTTGCTGAAATGACATTCTCCTTCCAAGGTTCAAAGGAACCGTTGACCGTTAAAGACCTTATTAACATGACATTGTCACGACTTGATAGGGAAATCAGCACACCTATTCCTATATTGAAGCGTGAAGAATGGCAAAAGGAACGCAATGCCAAGGCTAAAGAGATTGTTACCACCCTTCAGAGCCAGTTACTCAGCGTATCGAAACTGCACAAAAAGAAAATCAATGATGTCGGCAAGAAGATGTATCTCGATGTCAAAAGGAAGATTGCCTTAGCTGCTAAGACGGACAAGGAGAATATGGCGTTGAGACAACGTATCTCGGAACTCGATGAAAGAGCAGTAGTCCGTGAGAAAGCCAAGACCCAAATTGCAGAACAAAAAGCCAGGGAACAGACCATGAGAGCAGAGAAGGCAGAAAAGCAAGTGGAGGAATCAGTAAAGCGCTTGTCAATGATGGAGAGGTTCATCAGTCAAGCAGGAGCAACGGAAGCCTTTGTTAATTGGAGTAATCTCTATGGTCTTGTCGAAGAAGCTGCTAAAGCATTAGTAACTTGGGCGCTAAGCAAGAAACTTGTATTCACCAATAAGGATGAGCGTACAATAGGCCAGGGAATTGTTGCAAAATGCCAACTAGAAGGATTAAATCCATCCGATGAAAATAATCGTCAGAAGGCGGCAAAAGGCATTGCGGACATTGCAGATTCCATTGTCGGTGAAATTAGTCAATTCAAATGGGATATTGCCTTACGTCGTATGGACCAACTAGCCTCTGAAATGAGTATGTCTGATAATAATTGCCTTCTCATAAAGGGTAGCACATCAAAACGCGGTCTTGGGTAATGGTGTTAAACATGTTTCATTTAAAAACCTCGTCAATAGATTTCTAAATTTGTGTGTAGACTGCGTTGCGAGATGTTTCAAAATTTACTATTATGATTTTTCATACGCGTTTCAATATAAATTTCAACTATTTTCATTATCTTTGCAACAACTTAAGAAACAAACGATGCTGAAACGATTCTTCCATATATGCGTCTTAGTTCTGCTACTCAACGCCTGTGGTAGTAGGGAGGCTCAGCGTTTGCTTGACCAAGCAGAGGCTGTTATAAATGAAAACTCCAGTGAGGCTATCACCATTCTCGACAGCATTAGCAATGACGGACTATCCCGCAGCCAGCGTATGCGTCGTCTGTTGTTGCTTACCAATGCCCAGAACAAATGCGATACGGTTTTCCGTTCTGACAGTATCCAAAAACTTCTCGTCAATTATTATGAAAGCCACGGTACTGCCAACGAACGAATGCTTGCCCACTATCTCCTTGGACGCGCTTACCAAGATATTCATGACTACCCTAATGCTCTGAATAATTATCAGAAGGCTGCAAATCATGCAGATACGACAGACATTGAATGTGACTATGCCTTGCTCAGTAGAGTTTATGGGCAGATGAGCGATGTTTTCTACCACCAAAATCTGATTGAAGAAGATTTAAAGTTTAATAATCTTGCTATCAGATACTCATGGAAAGCAAAAGACACACTCGCTGCAATATTAGGTATGGCGGGAAATATAGCAGCCTATAAAGGAATGGGGAAGCCTGACTCTGCACTATCCATTTGCGAACAAGCATCCGTGCTCGCCAGAAGATATGGATATAAGAACTTGTCTGCCGGAATCTTAGGAGGAGCCATTACGATACTTGTAGAGAAAGATTCCTTGAACAAAGCCAAGACCTTCATGGACATATACGAATCAGAATCCGGTTTCTTTGACGAAAACCATGATATAGTTAAGGGGCGTGAGGTTTACTATTACCCTAAAGGACGCTATTATTTGGCTGTCGGGAAATATGATTCTGCAGAACACTATTTTCGCAAGGAACTCCGTGAAGGTAAGGATTTCAACAACCAGAATGCCGCATCAAGAGGTCTGGCGCTGCTTTTCCAGAAGACACATCGGCCAGACTCTGCAGCCAAATACGCGCTTTACAGTTATACGATGAACGATTCCGTCTATGCTAACATGGCAACGGAAGAAGTGGAACGGATGAAAGCCATGTATGACTATTCGCGTTATCAGGAATCAGCCCGATTGGCCAACGAGAAATCTGAAAAAATGCACAAAAGGCTTATGGTCATCGGCTTTTCTACGTTTAGTATCATCGCTATAACCTTCATTGTTATACGTAGGGAAAGAAAGAAACGTATAGCGGCTCTCCATCATTACAAACAGAGTATTGCCGAACTTGCCAAGGCACAGTCGGAAGTCATCAGGCTTAGATCCCATGGAAGAAACATAGAAACAGCCCTCTCGCAAGCACAAAGCAATATAGAGGAGTTAAACAATTACACTTCAGAATTAAATCTTTTGATAGAGAAAAAGGAGATAGACATTGAGATTCTACGGAGTGATATTGAGAAATACCAGAGCAAAGAAACTAAAGAAAGGGAAATTGCAGAGGCGAAACTAAAGGATTCGGAAATCTATCACATTTTTGACAAGTTGGCGGCAAAAGGAAACCTGCCTTCTGCTGAAGAATGGCAACAAATGTATATGATGGTCATAGACTTTTTCCCCTCATTCTATCAGTTTATATCTTCCAAGAAATATGCCTTGAACGAAAAGGAATTCAACACCTGCATCCTTATCCGTCTGCATTTCCGACCAAAGGACATCTGCAACTTGCTTGGAGTTTCATCTGCCTATATCACGAAAATACGCAATACGATGATGAAAAAATTATTCGGTGTTGAGGGTAATTCCAAGAAACTTGATGAAGAAATATTGGGTCTTTGAATCGTCTGTATGTAAGAACGGCTTCATAATCAGTCAATTACATTGAGGTTAATTTTTGGTTAATTATCTCTGTTGTTATTGTTTTGGCATCATAATTCAACGATGTAATTTCGCATGCAAATCAAAACAAAACAACGATGAAAAAGATTCTTATTTTATTCTTTGCTGTCTGGTTAGGCAGCATGGCTTCAGTAAAAGGTAACCCCAAAATCTTGCACTCCTCGATCATTGACGAAACGCCCATTTATCCAGGCAAGCCAAAAGCACCTGCTCGTCCGCTGACCATTGACATCACGGGGCACACGCTCACCCTCTTCTATCCGTTTGAGGAAATCATTTCTGTGGAACTCTTCGACGAAGACGAGAACCTGGTCTATACCGATTGGCTGGCTCCGGGTCAGACTTCTCTCGTTTTCCCTTCCACATTTACAGGAGAATACGCCATCCGCCTCACCGTCGGTTCTGTATATTATATAGGTGTAATTGAACTGTAAGCAGAGCGAAGATGAAAATAAGAGTTTTCATTTCTGCTTTATCATTGCTATTTGGGATAACATCGGTCTATGGTCAGGTGAACCTGTCTGAAATGGTTCCGGCATCAACCGACAGTTTACAGAAGAGCAGAATCCGTTACTTCTCCCCCGGTAAGGGAGGGAGTAACAAAGTGTGGGACTTTTCCAGGAAACTCGGATCTAAGGGGGCAGAACAGGTGATGTTTATGAAGGACAGCACAGGCGTGGTCTCCGTCATTGAGCCTGGCAAAATCCGTTATTATCGGGCAACCCCTGACACGCTCGTTCTCGTCGGCAGTGAGTCAACGCTGGAGAAAAGGGACTATGCCCTGAGTAAAACCACAAGGAGACTCCATCTCGTATATGGAGACTCTATCGGCAAGCCGTTCAGATGCGAGGGGATGTACTGCGGCGACCATCCTTTCCGTGAGGTCGGCACGACAACCGTCAAGGTGGATGCCGACGGCTCTATAGTGCTGGCGGAGAACGACACTCTGAGGAATGTGCTCAGGGTGCATACCATCGACTCCTACTCCATCTGCATGGACATCGACTCCGCCGCCCTCGACACCGCAAGGCTCGCACAGGTCATTGACGAACGCTACGAGTGGTATCTGCCCGAATCGCAGTATCCCGTTATCGAGGACGTGACAAGCACCAGCTACTTCAACATGGACGTTGTGGGAACGACGAGATATGCCTACTGCAACCTGCCCTCAGACCAAGTGCCATATTATATAAGCCAGACGGACTTCCCGTCAGACGATGAGCAAGAGGGATTCGCTGACGGGGACGCGCAGGACGACGGAATCATACATTACCAGATAGAGACACACGGGAAGGTAATACAGATGGCATACGACCTTGACGAGGACGCCACCATCACAAACATCGTCGCCAACCACATGGGCATGCTATGCGTAAGCAGGCAATGGACACAAAACGCAGGACAGGGGTATTCCACACAGATAGACTGCAACGGACTGCTCCCGGGAGTGTATATCCTCTATATCAACGTTAACGGAAAAGTATACAGCGAGAAAGTGACACTATGAAAACAACAGCAATTAAAACCGCAGCATTATTATTACTGGCGGCTCTTTCTTGTTATGCCAATGCCGACGACACACAAGATTTGAGAAATATCTATAACAGCCTTCTGCCAGACTTCCAGAATCTGACTCCAGAGGCAAGCGCGCTTGGACAGTATGGGAAATACAACAACTCGGGGTACACTGGTGTGCCGAACATTTCTGTACCCTTATTCGACATATGCTCAGGAGACTTCACTATGCCTGTAGAACTGTGCTACGATGCGTCAGGCATAAAGGTTGACCAGCAGGCAACGTATGTTGGACTGGGATGGAACATGGTTATGGGCGGGAGCATCAGCCAGATAGTATGTGGAAAGAATGACTTTAACCAGAATTCATTTAGCATAAACCCAAGTTCGATAACCAACTTGGACCTGCTCCAGACTGTATTGCCTGGAATAGGATATACACCATATTACTGCATAGCAGGCCTTCCCCTTGTCAGGTTTCCTTCAGTTCCTGCAAACCCCTCTCTCTTCTGCCAGCCTATAGAAGAAGACCGAAAGAAGTTTGACATCCTGAGAGATGTCTCAGACGGGGTAAGAGTCCCGGACATATTCCAGGCTTCCTTTTGCGGGCATAGAGTTTCTTTTGTCATCGACACTGGAAGCAAAGAGGCAAGGATTATCGGAAACGACGCAACGGCTTACAGAATAGAACTAAAGGATTATACCGGCTCCTATCCTCACAGCATAGAGATTACGGACGACCATGGGCAAATGTACGTCTTTGCCGAGGCGCCAAAGACTTCCATGGAGGACAATGCGTCATACAATCTGGCGGAAATAAGGAATGCTGCGGGCCGATGCCTTGCAGAATTCAAATACTCCGAAAAGGGATACAGTCTTTTACAGTCCTATTATGAGACCGTAGGCAAGCGCGACGAAAACTCCGACATGCCGATAGCATCGGAAGCAATTCGGGAGATATTCATAAAGCGCAACCAGCCAAGCACGCTGGTATATGGCATTAGGGAATACTATCCTGACACCATTATAACCGACAAAGAGACAGTAACGTTTGCCTATGGAAGCAGGGAGGACATAAAGTTTGCGAAAAGAATAGACAGTATAACCGTAAGGTCAAGCGACAACGGCACGATATTGCATACTGTCGCTTTTGCCTATGGATACCATACGGAAAGCGAATATGAGCACACGCTTTGCAGCAAGTACGGATATACAAACGTGTATGGCTTTAAACGGCTAAAATTAACTGACGTTACGGTTGACGGAAAGAAATACTCATTCGGATATAACGATGCGCAAGAATTGCCTTCCCGAATAAGCATGCGGCAAGACTTCTGGGGGTATTACAACGGGAAGACCAACGCTGACGGCCTATGCGCTTCACCAGAATACAAATATGACTATGATGGCAGGCTTACAGGTATTGAGACTGTTGGGCCGGCTAACCGTTACGCTAACGAATTGTACTGCAAGATTGGAACATTAAACCAGATTACATACCCTACCGGCGGCTTCACGTTGTTTGAATATGAGATAAACCACTTTGACGATGAACACGGAAAATATTACTACCCGTCTGCCAGTTCAAGCGTTAAGATTCCGAGGACGGTAACATGTGGTACAGGCTATAACGGAACAGGCTATAACAACACACCAGAGACGAGGGATTTCGACATCGACCAGGCAGTGCCCGTCGAAATATCCTCTGGATCTTCTTATTTGCCTTCGCCACAGCAATACTACAAACTTGACCTGGGCATCGTCGGCAAGGATTCCACAGGACAAACCGTATTCTCAAGGTATTATACTAAATATAATGACATGGAGGATTTCAAGGAATCATGCGTGCTTCCCAAGGGACATTATGTGCTGTCATGCAAATTCAGCACTGTGGCAAGTGGATTAATAACTGGAGGACGCATTCAGGTAACGCTTCCGCCTGCATACGTCGAAGATACATCTATTGCCGATGCCAGCGGAAAGTCTGTCGGCGGTGGGCTAAGAATCAGGACAGTAGAGAACTATGACAGCGATGGTGAGATGTTAGGATATACACGCTATAGGTATGAAGAAGGAAAACTGCTCATACCGACAGTTGACAAAGAGCACATCGACATGCAGTACCTCTTTGCCAGCAAGCCTGCCAATCCTTGTTTCTACTCCATACCGTCAACCCTGTACTGCGCCTTTTACTTTATAACCTCCGACCCGAAATATCTTGCTGTTTGTTCTTTGGAATGCCCGGATGTCGGCTACTCTAAAGTTACTAAGGAGAATTACGACAAGGACGGGCAACTGATGTCATATAGCACAGAGAATTTCCATAACGACGGGTGTCACAGTGTCAACAACGGCATTTTCGGAGTAAACACGGACGGACTCAACGGAAAACTGACAGAATCCGCGACATTTTCAAGTGACAGTGTGCTGATGCACAAGATTTGCTATTCTTATACGGTAATCGGCGGCAGCCCTGCCTTGAGCGATATGGTTTTCTTCCCTTGGGCTCGATGCTCAGACATGAGTCCCGGTAGCAGTGCCTTGGATGTATATTACAAATACGCCCTGATCTCCAAATCTCCCTTGTGCGCATTGCCCTCAAGCGTCACCGAGACTGGCTATGTTGATGGTGTGGCGATGAAACCAGTAACTACAACTTACGAATACAATGAAAACAATTACATGCCCTCCAGCATAACAAAGAGCGTTGCCTTCAACGCCAACACGGAGGAGACATGCCTGACAAGGTATTGGTACCCAGGTGATGCGGAAGCCGTCAACTCAAACACGGCATGCCTGACAAGCGCGCATTGTATCAGCGAGAGAGTAAAGGCTCTGCAATACAGGAACGGGAACACAGTTGGCGGCTACAGGAATCTTTACATGCCGCTTTCAAATGGCTTGCCGGTAGTCAGCAAGAACTATTCCATAACTCCTAACAACAGCGAGGTTCTTGAACTGGACGTGACAGACTACGACGACTACGGAAACATCTGCGGTTATAAGAAGAAGGACGGAACTCCCGTTGCCGTAATATGGTCTTACTGCCATCGGCTTCCTGTATTGGAGATTGTCGGCAAGGCATATTCCGAAGTAAAGGCAATGTCGGGCATTGTCGACATTCTGGAAAATGGAACTGCCGCCACAGAAATAACAAATGCTACGGAGTCTCTTCACGCTGCCCTGCTGAATGAGAGAGCCATGGCGACAGCTTATGAATATTCCCCATGGCATACTCTTTCATGTGTCATCAAGCCTAACGGAGACAAGGCGAAATACCGCTATGACACCTATGGAAGACTGGAAGAAGCACGTGACGCTGACGACAATATCCTTCAAAAATATAACTACAACTACAAGACTAACTAGTATGAACAATATAAAACTATTACTTGCACTCCTGCTGTACGTTCCTGCCCTGTGCTCTGCTCAGACGGCAACGGAGAACTACGTCAAGACAGTGACGATGCTTGACGCGGACGGGACAGACTCGCTGCAGGCGGTGCAGTACTACAACGGGCTGGGCTATCCCACACTCTCCGTCGCCACTGCCGGCACCGACGGAGGGACGGCATGCACCCTGACGACATACGACGGAGCGGGGCGCGAGAAACGCAGGTATCTACCCGTGCCGGCAAACGGTCTTGAATATATCCCCGTGAACGGTGTCACGTCCATGGGCCTGTTTTATCTTGACAACGGCTTCTTCACAGAGAGCCACTACGACGCGCTCGACAGGGTGACAGCAGTCGACATCGCAGGAGACACATGGAGACAGGCGGGAAAGCAGGACAGGACAGAGCATCTCGCCAACACACTGTCCGACCTCGTGCTGCACTACGAGGCTCCCGAGGACGGATCGTACAGCCTCACGCTCCCCGAGAACACATCATCCTTCGAGTACTATCCAGAGGGAACGCTGGCAAAAGCAGTGTCTTACGATGCCGACAACAGGAGCACAGCCGTATTCACCGACCTGCTCGGGAGGAAGATTATGGAGCGCACCGCAGCAGGAGATAC